>QHVI01000141.1 GCA_003223515.1 Candidatus Angelobacter sp. Gp1-AA117 | reverse complement strand
TACAGAGCCATTCCACGGCGGATGCCCTGGGAAGAGGCGCAATGCGGCGGCAATTGCTGCGGACAAGACAAACCCTGGTCAAGGATGGTTCGGAATCATGAGTGCTGCCGGTACAGATATCGCCGTCATTGGAATGGCTGGACGTTTTCCCCGGGCCAAAACGCTCGCCCAGTTTTGGCGCAACCTGGTGGAAGGCGTGGAGTCCGTCACCTTCTTTCCCGAAGATCCCGGATTTCCCACCAATATCGCTTCCGGTAAATACGTGCCGGCGCGAGCTGTAGTCGATGACATCGATCTTTTTGATCCCACGTTCTTTGGCTATAGCCCTGCGGAAGCCTCAATCATGGACCCGCAGCAGAGATTATTCCTGGAGTGCTCGTGGGAAGCTTTGGAAGATGCGGGCTATGATCCCGCGGCTTACCCGGGAGCCATTTCTCTCTATGCCGGTTCCACGACCAATACCTATCTGCTCACGCAGTTCCCGCCTCAGGATCTGCCCAGGGTTCTGAATGATTTCCAGACCGTCATCAGCAATGACAAAGATTTCCTGGTCACGCGCGTCTCTTACAAGCTGAACCTGCGCGGTCCGGCGGTCAATGTTCAGTCCGCCTGCTCCACCTCCCTGGTTGCGGTGCATCTTGCCTGCCAGTCATTGCTGATGGGCGAATCGGATATGGCCATGGCTGGCGGCGTCTGCGTGCGTCTGCCTCAGGGCCTGGGATACTGGCATCAGCCCGGAGGAATCTTTTCTTCGGATGGACGATGTCGCGCCTTTGATAAGAAGTCGGATGGCACTTTTCCCGGCAACGGATTAGGCATCGTCGTGCTGCGCCGCCTCGAAGATGCCGAGCGCGACGGAGACCATATCTACGCAGTCATCAAGGGCACCGCCATCAATAATGATGGCTCCGCCAAAGTAGGATTCACCGCTCCCTCCGTTGCCGGCCAGTCCTCAGTGATCGCTGAAGCGCTGGCTCTGGGCGGCGTTGCTCCGGAAGAGATTCAATACGTGGAGACCCACGGCACCGGCACTTCGCTCGGCGATCCCATCGAAATTGCGGCGCTCACGCAGGCATTCCAAGCCGTTTCTGGCGGTGAAGTCCGCTGCGCCATCGGCTCCCTCAAGCCCAACATCGGGCACCTCGACGCTGCTGCCGGAGTCGCCGGTTTCATCAAGGCGGTGCTGGCTCTCAAGAATGAGACTATCCCGCCCAGCCTGCATTTCGAAACTCCCAATCCTGATATCGATTTTGGCGAGACTCCGTTTTTCGTAAACAAGGCGCTCACAGAATGGAAGTCAAACGGCAAGGTTCGTCATGCGGGTGTCAGCTCCTTCGGCATTGGCGGCACCAATGCACATGTGGTTCTTGAAGAAGCTCCACGGCTGGCGCGGCCGCGCAGCGGTACTGAAGATTGTCTGCTGGTGCTCTCTGCGCGTACCTCTGCCCAGCTTAATACTGCGGTTACCAATCTGGCTGCTCATCTGAAGGAGCATCAGGACCTGAATCCCGGTGACGTAGCTTACACCTTGCAGACCGGACGCAGGGCTTTCGGTCACCGTGCAATCCTTCATGCCAAAAGCATGGGCACCGCTGTCGTGCGGCTCACCGAGCAGAAAAACGAACACCTCATTGCCGCGACAGTAGCTTCCAATCCCAGGCTGGTTCTGTTCCTTTCTGCCGATGGTGAACCGCAGCCCGGCTCAATCAAAGAACTGTACGAGAAAGAACCTGTCGTCCGCGAGGAACTGGATAAGGCGCTGGCCGCAGCCGGACTCAAATTCAACCCTGAGCAACCGGTGGCGGCCAACGCAAGAATCCAGATTGCATTCTGCATCTCCTATGCGCTGGCGCAGATGTGGCTCCGCTCGGGAGTTTCGCCGCAACTGCTGGCCGGGGACCGCACCGGAGAATGCGTTGCCGCTTGTATCACGGGTGTGCTCGCGCTGGAAGATGCCTTGGCGCTGGCTCTGCATCGAGCTGGCCAAAGCGCATTCGCTGCCAGCCAACCAGAATCTAAAACCACGCAACACGCGAATGGAGCGCAGCCGCCCTCCCAAACCATCCAAACATCGAATGGAGCGCAGCCGCCGGGGCCCCCATTGGGCGCCGGTTTTGCGCACAATGGGGTGGAGGTGCCCTCGGCTGCGGGGATTACTTTGAAGGTGAACCCGTCCACTATCCCGATCTATTCACTCATGTTGGGTGCAGAGATCACTAGTGCTGAGTATTGGAGCAGGGAATATGCACAGGGTCTACCGAAAGAAGAAAGTCTTAACGCGCTCTTCAACTCACCCGAAGTTATTGTGCTTGAATCCGGGACATCTTCACCAGCAGGCGCGATGCTTCGCCGCCGTGCTGAGACAGAACGGCGGATTGTCATTTCCTCTTTGCCCGCAGATGCTCAAACGAGTGCACTGACCAACCTATGGCTGGCGCGAGGCAGGCTATGGCTGGCCGGCATCGGCATCGACTGGCGCAAGTGCCATCACGTGAAAAGGTATCGCGTGCCGCTTCCCACTTATCCTTTTGAACGTCAAAAATGCTGGATTGGTCCGCCGGACAGCTCGCGCTTGCTGCTTAAGATTGAAACGGGAACCGCCATCACCGGTGACGTGCGGCACCCGCGGCCTGATCTCGCTACTCCGTACCAGCCGCCGCAAACCGAAGTGGAAAAACGGCTGGTTGGCCTGTGGGAAGAGTTGCTGGGCATCGAAGGCGTAGGTATCGCCGATGATTTCTTCGAACTTGGCGGCCATTCGTTGATTGCCGTCCAGCTTGGCTCTCGCCTGCGCGAGACATTCGATGTTGAAATTGAACCCCAGGCCGTGTTTCAGGCCGCTAACATTGTCGACCTTGCAGCAGTCATAGAACAGGCGCTCATCCAGCAGATTGAAGGCATGACCGACGAAGAAGCGGAAGCCCTGTTGAACCAGACAACCGAGAACTAAATCAGGCCAAAGGGAATTTATGTTATCCGGCAATACCTTGCATTCCATCTTCGCGGCGCGGGCGCAGGAAGCCCCGCACCGGGTTGCGGTCTTCTGCGCAGGTGAACAGCTTACCTACGGCGAGTTGAACAATCGTGCCGGACAATTGGCCGGAAAATTACGAACCATGGGAGTGGGTCCTGATGTGCTGGTCGGCCTCTGTCTGGAACGCAAGCCGGAATTGATCGTGGGAATGCTGGCTATTCTGAAAGCCGGTGGCGCTTATGTTCCCATCGATCCTGCCTACCCGGCAAAGCGAATCGAGTTCCTGTGTGAAGACAGCGCAGCCCCTGTCATCATTGCCGAAACAGCAACGTTAACCTCCCTGCAAAACTGCAAAGCAAAAATCATCTGCGTTGATAAAGAAACTTCTCATGTACCGCAGCCGCCGGGGCCCCCATTGGGCGCCGCTTTTGCGCATAATCGGGTGGAGGTGCCCTCGGCTGCGCTGAAGAATGAAGGCTGTGCAGATCACAATCTCGCTTACGTCATCTACACCTCCGGCTCTACCGGCACTCCCAAGGGAGTTCTGGTTGAGCATCGCCATGTCATCCGGCTCTTCCAGCAGACCGAAGAAAAATTCGGCTTCACCCACCATGACGTGTGGACTATGTTCCATTCCGTCAGCTTTGATTTCTCGGTGTGGGAAATCTGGGGCGCGCTGCTCTATGGCGGCACGCTGGTCATGGTGCCTTCAGAGATAACGCGCTCGCCTGAGCAGTTCCATGCTCTTCTGCGCGAAAGAAAAGTTACAGTCTTGAACCAAACGCCATCGGCGTTTCGCCAGCTTGTTGCCGCTGACATGCGCCTTGCATCTCCTTCCAGCTTTGCTCTGCGTTACATCATCTTCGGTGGTGAAGCCCTGGATGTGAGGCTGCTGGAGCCGTGGGTTGCACGCTATGGAGATCAGTCTCCTGCGCTCATCAACATGTACGGAATTACCGAGACCACCGTGCATGTTACGTACAAGCGCCTGAGCAGGGAAGAGATCAGCCGTCCTGATGCCAGTCCAATCGGCACTCCGATTCCTGATCTGCAGATTCATCTGCTCGATGGCCAAGGCCAGCCTGTGCCTGATGGCACACCGGGAGAAATGTATGTCTCCGGCGCAGGCGTGGCGCGCGGCTACCTGAACCGGCCGGAGCTTACCGCAGAGCGTTTCGTCCAGCGCAATGGCATCCGCATGTACCGCTCGGGTGACCGCGCTGTCCGCCTGCCGAATGGCGAGCTCAACTATCTTGGCCGCGCTGATGATCAGATCAAAGTCCGTGGTTTCCGTATTGAGCCGCGCGAGATAGAGCTTTGCCTGGGCAGCCATCCTGAGGTGGCGAGCGCGATTGTGGCTGCGCAGGATTATGGCGATGGCGACATTCGCCTGATCGCCTATGTCGTGCCGCGCCATGGAGCAGCGGAGGAGAAAATCGCCGCTGATCTTAACCAGCGGGCGGCGGAGAACCTTCCGCTCCACATGCGTCCTTCTTCTTATTTCATCGTGCCGGAAATTCCGCTCACGGCGCATGGCAAAGCAGACCGTGCCGCACTGCGCGAACTGGCAGCGCGGCGGCACGCTGCCGATGCAGGCTCTGCAAACCTGAGTCCAACCGAGCAGGTGGTAACCGGCATCTGGGAAGAGATCCTGCAAAAGCGCGGCATTGGAACCAGAGATGATTTCTTTGACCTCGGCGGCACGTCGCTGGCATTGATCCGCATCTTTGCCCGCGTGAATGACCGCTTCAAGCTTTCATTGAATGGCAGCATCCTGGCAGAAGAAGCCACGATTTCACAATTGGCTTCCTGCATCGACCAACAACTGGCTGCACAGCCCGGCAATTCTAAAACTCCCACTGAACAGGTCATCGCTCAGATCTGGGAAGACATCCTGCAAAAGAAAAACATCGGCATAAAAGACGACTTTTTTGATCTCGGCGGCACATCGCTGGCGCTGATTCGCATCTTCTCCCGGGTCAATGCTCACTTCAATCTCTCGTTGAACGGCAGCATCCTGGTGGAAGAAGCAACGGTGTCGCGTCTGGCGAGCTGTGTGGATGCCGAACTCCAACAACATGATCAGGCTCAAGTCCAAGTCCTTGGGAGGACCTAATGCAGACCGCTCAGCAGCAGACCCAGAATTTCTCCTTTACACCTGAAGAGCTAGCTGGTTTTCATCGCAACGGCTACGCCGGCCCCTTTACCGCTTACCAGCCGGACGAAATGAAAGCGATTTGGAAGCGCCAGCGGCTTCTCCTGCTGGACCGCAGCAAGGCGATTTACCAGGATGGAGCAGCCGTGTCGGGCGCCACCAACATCGCCAACTATGACCGCCATCTCGACAACGATTTCCTTGCCGGGCACATTTGCCGCGCTGAGATCGTCGACCGCGTGGCCAGCGTGCTTGGGCCAAACGTGCTTTGCTGGCGTACAGAATTCTTTCCCAAATATCCTGGTGACGAAGGCACCGACTGGCACCAGGCGGACACCTTTGCCAATGCCTCCGGCACGCCGCAGATCCTGTGGCCGGAAGATGAACACTTCGGCGGCACCATCACCGTGTGGACCGCCTTCACCGAAGCCAACGAAGAGACTGCCTGCCTGCAGTTCATCCCTGGCACCCACAAGACCATGTTTTACGATGAGACCAAGCGCATGCATTACGATCCCGACAAGATCAACAGCATGGAAAAAGAAGGCGTGCGCCGGGGCTTTTTCGGTTACGACTATCGCCAGTTGCAGATCGATCCCCACTGGAAGCCGGATGAGTCGAAGGCGGTCTCCATGATCATGCGTCCTGGACAATTCATCATATTTTGGTCCACGCTGATGCATGCTTCGCATCCGCACCTCGGGAAAACCGAGGAGATGCGCATGGGCTTTGCATCGCGTTACGTACCCACCGGCGTGAAAATCTATCCTGATAGCGACGCAATCGAGGAGTACGGCGGCCGCGTGAGCCTGGAGAACTACGGCGCGGTGCTGGTCTGCGGACGTGACGAATTCGGGCACAACCGCATGGCCACCCAAACCATGAGAGGCAAGGCCTTTGTTCCCAGATAAGGCAGACACGAACCACTCGGCGGCCGCAGTGCAACATTCAAAAGAGGACGTACAAGCAGACGCCATCGCTCGTCTCACGCGCGCGGTGCTCTCCGTGCGGCCGTTGATCGATGTTCTGGCTCATCCTGTTTGTGTTGCTCCGTTTCCGCAAGGCGGCGAATCCAGCGCAGACGATGAAATTGCGCTCGAAGACCTGCTCAACAGGATTGCCGGACATTGCGGCGCGCCGGAGTTCGCGGTTCTGGATGATGTGACGGTCTTTGAGCGGATTGTCAGTAATCGCCTTCAAGACTGCGTCCCGGCTGATTTTCAACAGGTATCACAATCACCGGAAGTCAATCCGATCATCCAGGCCACGGTTTCCCGGAGTTTCGAACACCGGTTTCACTGCACTGACGTTCCTTCCTTTGATGGCGTAGCCCTGAAGACCTACGCGGCAGGAAATCCCAGCCGAGCGGCTGTCATCATGATTACAGCTTGTGGCATGCCGGCAAAGCTCGCCGAAGCATGGATGGATTTCCTGGCGAAAGATCACTTCGTGATTACCTGGGAGACGCGTGGCCTCTTCGGCAAACTCGCCCATGTTGACTCAGCCTCCTGGGACACCGGCGCGCAGGCCAAAGACCTGTTTGCCGTGATGGACCATTACGGAATAAAAATCGGGCACGTAATGGGGCTGTGTGGAGGCGCGATTGTTGCGCTCATCGCCGCCCACAACTCGCCCGAGCGTATCTCTTCCTTGAGCCTCTGGTACGGAGATTTTGAGCTTGGCCCGGCTGTGCCCAAAACCATGTACCAGCAGAATCTGAAAGACATCATGCTCATGTCGGGCGCCGGACGCACCGAAGCGGCATCCACGCATGAACTGTTCTGTGGCGCAATGATCAAGAACATGCGCGCCGACCTGGCTCATCTCATCATTTATCCTTATGCCACTCCGGAGTTGCTCTTCCGCTACGGCAAGCTCAACGGCAGCATCATGTCTTCCAACGTCGAGCCTCTGCTGGCCGGCATCTCGCATCGCACCCTGGTAGTCACCAGCCAGGACGACAGCACCGCCCACCCCGAAGGCTCACGCCGCGTAGCCTCACTGTTACCAAATTCCACACTGCACGTGGAAGCGCATGGTGATCATCTATCTTTCTATGAGGCCACTTCGGGATTGACCGAAGTGGCCGCAAGGTTTATCACGTCATCTTGAGAGGCTGCGACTTTCTTGCATTGCTGCTTCAGTTCGACCAATGCTCTCTCCCTTTTGTCATTCTGAGCGCCGCGCCTGAACAATGTTTCCTTGGCGATAATGTGTGGAGCGGCGCGAAGAACCCCGAGGATGCCCATTCAAACCATGCTGCATCAAGGCGTTCTCACGACACATTCTCGTTGAAACTCCCTGATGCAGTATGGTATTCGGAATCACTTCGGGGTTCTTCGCTGCGCCCTCCTCCTTCGTCGGTCGGGCTGGCTCAGAATGACAGGGGAGAGGGAGATGTTTGGAGAACAAGCAGTAATGTCGCTTAAGTAAGAAAGTCACACGTCCTTAACACCCACATGCAATTCTTCTTCGGCGGCCTCTGGCACTCGCATTGTAGTATCCACAGATTGTCCTACTCTCGCATCAGGGCACGACTGGAGTGGCTGCGTTCTGGCCTACCACAGTTGTCCAGTCGCGGACATACCAGCGCTTCACGATTCCGTTGAGGACGTAAGGATCGGTCTGCGCGAATTGCTCGGCGATTGCGGGTGAGTCGCCCTGAAACAGCAGCACGGCTCCGTCCGTGGGATTGGCCAGCGCTCCTCCGAGCACCAGTTCGCCACGCTGGCTGGCGCTCCAGGCTTTCTGGAGATGTTCCGCGCGGATTGTGCGTGCCTGGTGGTGTAATCGTCACTCACTTCGTAGAAGAGAAGGTAATGCACAGGACACATCCTTTCAGGGGAGCATGGTCGCAGGTACATAGGCGAAGACGTCTTGCGATGGCAAATAGCATTTCTTGAAACGCATAATCTTTTCTCAACAGCTTTCCTCTGTGGCCTTCGTGAAACCTTTGTGCCCTTTGTGGTGAGGGGTGTTCGCCGGTTGTGCCGTAGCCATGCTTTTCTTCAGGCCGTCTGCCAATGTTGCCACGTTGGGGCGCTGGAGGATGGTGTAGTGATTGCCGTTGATTACGTGGAGGTCTACACCTTGTTTCGCGGTTGCGTTCCATTCTGCGGCTATTTCTTCCGGATTGTCTCTTGCTGAAGCTTTAAAGAGCACGAGGCTCTGGTCCTGCGGGGCAGGAGAGTAGATTTCCATGGCATGCAGGTTACGGGCGTAGATATCCAGCATGTGCGTGAATTCTGCTTCGGCATTGGCGTTGTTCTGGGGCAGCACTTCGGCCTCGACGAGTTGGTTGAGCACCAGCGCTTTCTGTTCTTCCGGCGAAAGCTGTGCGAACTGCGATTGCAGAGCGGTGATGTCCCTGCCCAGAGAGCGGGCCATCTCCAGGGCGAAGCGAATAAGAACCGGCGACTGGTTTGTGCTTTCGTAATTTGGTAAACGATTGCGGGAAGGCGGATAAGTATCAAACAGCGCCAGCAGCGCAATGGATTCACCCTCGCCTTTCAACTGGCGCGCCATTTCGAATGCAATGAGGCCGCCCATGGACCAGCCAGAGAGCAAATAGGGGCCGTGCTGCTGGACCTTACGAATCTCCCGGACGTAAATGGAGGCCATCTCTTCAATGGTGCCGGCTGACTCTGCAGCAGTTGCCTGCAGGCCGTAGAAGGGGCGATCGGTTCCCAGTTCCCGGGACAACAGGTTGTAACAAAACACCTGCCCGCCAATCGGATGTATGCAGAAGATCGGACTCGCGGTTCCCTGAGGTTGAATAGGAATCAATATCTGGTGCGGCAGGTGTTCCGCAGCCTGTCCCATTCGCTGTGCCATTCTGGCGATGGTCAGGTTCTGGAAGAGATCGACGAGGGTCACGTTGTAGTTCAGGCGATTCCGCAGCATCGCTCGGAGTCGGACCGCGAGGAGCGAGTGTCCTCCTAGATCGAAGAAGTTATCTTCTACTCCTACACGCTCGAGTCCCAGGGCTTCGCACCATATTTGTGCCAGAGTTTCTTCCTCAGCAGTGCGCGGGGCGACATAGGCTGCGCGGGCAGCAGCACGGCCCTTTTCCGGAGCAGGCAGGGCCTTGCGGTTGATCTTTCCATTAGGCGTGAGCGGCATTTCTTCCAGCATGACGAAGGCGCCGGGCACCATGTATTCGGGAATGCGCTGCTTCAAGGCAGCTTGCAGTTCATCGGCGCTCACGGTGGCTTCAGCTTCAGCCACTACATAAGCCACCAGGCGCTTTTCGCCGGGCTCATCTTCGCGGGCCAGAACTACGGCCTGCCTGATGTTGGGTTGTTCCTCCAGCACCGCCTCGATTTCTCCCAATTCAATACGGTGTCCGCGAATTTTTACCTGGTGATCGAGACGGCTCAGGAATTCCAGATTGCCATCGGCGCGATAGCGCACCAGGTCTCCGGTGCGGTAGAGACGCTCTCCACCTTGTTGACTTAGAGAATTGGGCACGAACCGTTCTGCCGTGAGTTCAGGATGGTTCCAGTAGCCGCGGGCCAGCCCCGAGCCGCCGATATATAGCTCGCCGGGAATTCCGAGAGGCACAGGATTCATCGCCCTATCGAGAACATAGAGCCGCGTATAAGGCACTGGCCGTCCTACGGCTACTCTCAGCGGCTCGTGAGTACGCGTCAACAAGGCGCAGGTCGTGTAGGTGGTATCTTCGGAAGGTCCGTAGAGATTGAGCACCCGCTCTGCCTGGCTGGCCTCATAAAGTTCGGGAGCCAAGCCTACGGGCACGGCCTCTCCACCCAGGCCAATCGCGCGCACCGAGTTGGGAATGGCCTTCATGCGCGCCAGTTCGCGCATGGCCGAGGGCACGGTGGTCACTACTTTCACCTGATCCGGATTGGTCATTTCCGCCAGATCGAGAGCATTCCCGACCAGCAGCATTCTCCCGCCGCAGCTCAAGGTCATGAAGATTTCAAAGATGGAGACATCGAAGCAGATCGAGGTAGAGGCAAGAACTCCATGCAACTCTTCATCGCTATAGATATGGCGTGTCCAGGCCACCAGAATCGCGGCACTGCTATGGCGGATGGCAACTCCCTTGGGCCGGCCGGTGGAACCGGAAGTGTAGATCAGATAAGCCAGATTGTCCCCGAAGGTTGTCCGTGACAGGTTGTCACCACTCTCGCGTTCGATCTCCGGCCATTGCTCGTCCAGACTGATCACCCGTCCTGAATAAGGAGGTAACTGGGACAGGAGTTTCTGTTCGGTCAACAGAACTGATGCCTGCGAATCTTCCAGCATGTAACAGACGCGCTCGGACGGATACTCAGGATCAAGCGGCACATAAATCCCGCCCGCCTTCATGATTCCCAGCAGGCCGAAGATCATCCTGAAGCTGCGCTCCACACAGATCCCTACGCGAACTTCAGGCCCAACGCCCAGCTTCTTCAGATAGCGCGCCAGTTGGTTGGCCCGGTGGTTCAACTCGCGATAGGTAAGCGATTGCGTTCCGTGCACCACGGCTTCAGCTTCCGGCCTTTGCTCCACCTGCTCTTCCATCAGATCGAGCAGGTATTTACCTTCGCCGAAGGGCAAAGGCACAGCAGTGTTGTTCCACTCCACCAGCAGCAGTTGCTTCTCAGCTTCAGGCAACAACTGAAGAGCGGCAAGCTCCCGCTCGGCATCCGCGGCAACGCTTTCCAGCAACATGCAGTAATGGTCAATCATGCGCTGGACGGTGGCTGCTTCGAATAGGTCAGTGCTGTATCCCAAGCCGCCTGAGAGGCCGGAATCGACCTCGGTGAAGGAGAGCGTGAGGTCAAATTTTGCGGTGTTGCCACCGATATTGAAGGGCAGCAGCCGGGCGGACCCCAACTGCAATCCGGATTGGGGTGCATTCTGCAGGATGAACATGACCTGGAAGAGCGGCGTGCGGTCGAGGTTTCTTTCCGGATGAATCGCTTCCACCAGTTTTTCGAAGGGCACATCCTGATGCGCGTACGCCTGCAACGTGGTCTCGCGCACCTGGTTCAGCAACTGGGTGAAGCTCAATTCGTCGGAAAGCCGCGAGCGTAATACCAGGGTATTGATAAAGAACCCAATTAATGGTTCCAATTCGGGACGCTGCCGCCCGGCTATCGGTGAACCTACAGCAATATCCTGCTGCCCGCTGTAGCGGGAGAGCAATACCTGGAATGCGGCCAGCAGCGTCATATATAAAGTTGCGCCATGGCGCTGGCCGAGTTTGCGCAGCTTCTCGGTTGTGGCAGCCGGAACGGTCACCGCTTCAGCAGCACCACGGAAGGTCATCACCGCAGGCCGGGGCCGGTCGAGGGGCAACTCCAGCGGAGCAACGCCCGAGAGTTGCTCTCTCCAATAGTTGATCTGCTGATCCAGGACTTCGCCCCGCAGCCAGTCCCGCTGCCACGCGCTGTAATCGGGGTATTGGATCTCGAGTTCAGGCAGTGGGGAAGGACGTCCTTCGCTGAATGCCTGATAGAGCACTGATACTTCACGCATCAACACACCGATGGACCAGCCATCGGAGATGATGTGGTGCATGTTGGTGACCAGCACGTGGTCATCGCCGGCCAGCCGCACAAGCTTTACGCGGAAGAGCGGGCCGCTCTCGAGATTGAAAGGCGATTGTGCTTCCGCCACCGCAATTTTCCGGGCTTCTGCCTGGCGCTGTTCTTCCGGCAAAGAGGAGAAATCCAGCAGCGGCAAATCGAGATCAGCAGCCGAGTAGACAATCTGCCGTGGCTCGCCATCGACAATGGCAAAGCGGGTGCGCAATGATTCGTGCCGGCGGACGATCTCCTGCAGCGTCAACTGCAGAGCTTGCAGGTTGAGAGGGCCGGCAATCCTGACAAACACCGGCATGTTGTAGACCGTGTTCCCAGGCGTGAGCTGGTCGACAAACCAGAGGCGCTGCTGTGCATAGGAGAGAGGAACGCTGAAAGCCTCATCCGTGGGAATGCGACGCAGCGGTTGCGATATCTGTTCCGGAGCAGAGGCCGTCAACTGGTCGAGAACTTTTGCCAGCTTAGCGATGGTGGGGGCCTCAAACATGCGGCGCAATGGCACTTCCGCTTTGAAAATATTTTTTATGCGCGCTGTAACCTGGGTAGCCAGCAGGGAATGTCCGCCGATAGCAAAGAAGTCGTCTTCCATGCTGATCTGGGTGCGGCCCAGCACCGCCGACCATATCTGTGCCAGCAATTCTTCCGTGGGTGTGCGCGGCGCAACGCCTGTTTGTTGGGAAGCGGTGCGATCGGTTGGAGGCGCAGGCAGTGCGCGGCGGTCGGTTTTGCCGTTCGGGGTAAGCGGGATTTTCTCCAGCACCATGAAGACCGAAGGCACCATGTATTCGGGCAGGCGGCCTTGGAGTTCCTCACGCAATTCACTGGTGGCGATCTGCTGGCGCAGCACCAGGTAGGCAATCAGCCGCTTCTGTTTCAACTCGTCTTCGCGAACGATCACTACTGCCTGCTCCACGGCCGGATGCTCGCGCAGCACGGTTTCGATCTCCCCAAGCTCGATGCGGTAGCCGCGAATTTTTACTTGGCTATCGGCGCGTCCCAGGAATTCCATCTCGCCATCTTTGCGCCAGCGGACGATATCACCAGTTTTGTACAGACGGTTTCCGGCAGTGTGGCTGAAGGGATTGGGCAGGAATCTTTCCGCGGTCAAGTCAGGTCTGTTCAAATAGCCCCGCGCCACTTGCGTCCCGGAGATAAAAAGCTCACCGGGAATGCCTACAGGGGCCGTTTGCATCCATTGATTCAGGACATAGAGTTGGGCGTTGGCGACAGCCTTGCCGATGGGAGGCAGCTTTGGCCATTTCCGGCTATCCCCGCGAAGCGTATAGGAATGGGAAAGATGGGTCTCACTGGGGCCGTAATGGTTTACCAGCACCCCGTTCTTCACGCGCTGGAACAACTCCATGATGGCAGGAGTAATCTGTAACTGTTCACCGCCACAGAGCACCTCGCGCAGAGGACATTCCGGTGAGTCCTCTTCCAGATAAGCCTTGCTGAGGTAATCGAGAGCCACGAAGGGCAGGAAGATGCGTTCAACCTGCTTCTGACTGATGAGATGCCGAAGCTGGGGAATGTCTTTGCGCTTATCATCATCGATCAAATGGAGAACTCCGCCGGCGGCCAGCGTGCTGAAGATTTCCTGCACAGAGACATCAAAACTCAGCGATGTGAATTGCAAAGTATTCTTCAGGACAAAGGCAAAGCTCTCAACCTGCCACTGGATCAGGTTGGACAGCACACGATGAGGCAGGGCAACGCCTTTGGGCTTTCCCGTAGAGCCAGATGTATAGATGACGTAAGCAAGGTTCTCGCCGTCCATCTTTAAGCGGGGCGCTTCCACACTGCATTGAGTGATTCCCACAATCATCCTGAGACTGCGCTTCAGGCACAGACCAACTCGGTCATCCGGGCGCACGCCGTGGGCAATCAGGTAATGGGCCAACTGGTTCGACCTTTGATCCAATTCCGCATACGTCCACTGCTCCGATTCATAAGTTACAGCTATGTCATGGGGGGCTTTTGCGGCTTGTTCCGCGAACATCTCATGGACCCAGTATTCCTGCCGATATGACTTGCCAGTAAGGTTCCACTCTTCAATGACCTGTTTTTCTTCTTCCCGCGTGAGCAACGGCAGTTCGCCCAGATTACGGTGGGGCGCGGCGACAATGCCGCCCAGCAGTTTCTGGAAATGCTGAATCATGCGCTCGATCGTGTCCTGGTCGAAGAGATCGCTGCTGTAACCAAATCCTCCCTGTAATTCTGAATTGTTCTCGCTGAGAATTAATGTGAGATTGAACTTTGCCGTTCCGGTGACAAAAGGAAACGAGGAGAGTTTGGCGGAACCAAACTCCAGCGCCCACGGGGGCGTATTTTGCAGGACAAACATCACCTGGAACAGAGGCGTGCGGGAGAGGTCGCGTTCGGGCTGAATGATCTCCACCAGCCTTTCAAAGGGCGCATCCTGGTGGGCATAGGCTTCCAGAGTTGTTTCCCTTACCTGCTTCAGCAGTTGCATGAAGCCTGTCTCTCCGGAAACATCCACCCGCAAAACCAGGGTGTTGACGAAGAAGCCGATCAGAGGCTCCATTTCCTGCCGCCGCCGTCCGGCAATCGGCGATCCCACGGCGATGTCCTGCTGTCCGCTGTAGCGATAGAGCAACGCCTGAAATGCTGCCAGCAAGGTCATATACAGCGTTGCGCCCTGCTGGCGGCCAAGTTCTTTCAGCTTGTCCACGAGGCCTACGGGAATGGTGAATGTCCTGGTAGTTCCCTGATAGGTCACGACCTGAGGACGCGGCCAGTCTGACGGGAGATCCAGTGGGGCAACTCCGGCGAGCTGCTGTTTCCAGTAACGAATCTGCTCTTCCAGCACTTCTCCCTGCAACCACTCGCGTTGCCAGGCAGTGTAATCCACATATTGAATCGGCAGGTCCGGCAGCGGCGAAGGCTTCCCGGCACTGAATGCGTTGTAAAGCAGAGAGAGTTCGCGCACCAGGACGCCAATGGACCAGGCGTCGGCGACGATGTGATGGACATTCATCGTCACCACATGATCGTGATCATCCAGTTGAAGCAATTCCACCCGCAATAGCGGGCCGTGAACCAGGTCAAAGGGCGAACGCGCTTCTTTTTCAATGCGTCGGGTGGCTTCTGCCTCCCGCTGTTCGGGCGGGACCGAACGCAGGTCAGAAAGCGGCAGCTTTACTTCCAATTCGGCATGAATTACCTGCTGGGGTTCGCCGCCATCCGCCATGAAGGTAGTTCGCAGGCTCTCATGGCGGTTGACGATTTCCTGGAAGCTCTTTTGCAAAATGCCTGCATCCAGCGGCCCTTGAATGCGCACGGCAAAAGTTACGTTGTAAGTGGGCAGGCCAGGTTCGAGCCGGTCAATCAGCCAGAGCCGCTGCTGGGCAAAAGAGGCAGGGTAAGAGAAGGACTCCCTGACGGCCGCAGGCTGCGCACCATTGTTGTCGAAGTGGTCCGGTGATTTCGGAGAAGCCGCCGCAGGCACAGCCATGAGCTGGGGCAAAGAGTTCTCAGAAGAGGGATTGCTGATGATGGCGGCCAGGCCGGCAATGGTTGGATGTTCAAAGACCTGGAGCAACGGAATCTCTACGTTGAAAACATCTCTTATGCGCGCCAGCAGTTGGGTAGCCAGAAGCGAGTGGCCGCCCACATCAAAAAAGTTGTCCTGCACTCCTACGCGGTCCAGCCGCAGGACGGAACACCAGATCTGGGCCAGCGCCTCTTCTTCCGGGGTGCCCGGAGCGACGTAAGCTGCCTTCGCGCCGGCGCGGCCTCTGGCCGGAGTGGGTAACGCCTTGCGATTGATTTTTCCATTGGGCGTCAGCGGCAGCTCGTCCAGCATGACGAAGGCGCCGGGCACCATGTATTCGGGAATGCGCTGCTTCAATGCCTGTTGCAGTTCATCTGCGCTGACGGCGCCCTCCGCCACCACATAAGCCACCAGCCATTTTTCACCCGGGTCATCTTCACGGGCGAGCACCACGGCCTGCCGGATGCCGGGCTGTTCCTCCAGTACCGCCTCGATTTCTCCCAATTCAATCCGGTGTCCGCGAATCTTCACCTGGTGATCGAGGCGGCGCAGGAATTCCAGATTGCCGTCGGCGCGGTAGCGCACCAGGTCTCCAGTGCGGTACAGGCGCTCTCCGCCTTGCTGGCTGAGAGGATTGGGCACAAAACGCCCGGCTGTCAATTCAGGATGATTCCAGTAGCCACGCGCCAGCCCGGCGCCGCCGATATACAACTCTCCGGGAATTCCGAGAGGCACAGGATTCAGATCCGCATCGAGAACATAGACTTGAGTCAACGGTACCGGGCGTCCTACAGCTACTCTCAGCGGCTCCTCCGTGCGGGGCAGCAGCGCGCAAGTTGTGTAGGTCGTATCTTCCGAGGGGCCGTAGAGATTGAGGATGCGTTCCGCCTTACTGGCCGCATAGATTTCGGGAGCAAGGCCCACAGGCACAGCCTCTCCGCCCAGGCCAATCACCCGGACCGACTCCGGGATAGCTTTCATGCGGGCCAGTTCGCGCATGGCTGAGGGCACGGTGGTGACTACTTTCACCTGATCGGGGTTGGTCATTCCCGCCAGGTCTAGGGCATTGCCGACGAGAAGCATCCTGCCGCCACAGCTCAAGGTGACGAAGATTTCAAAGATCGAAACGTCAAAGCAAATAGAGGTGGAGGCCAGAACCCCGTGTAACTCTTCATCGCTATAGGCATTGCGTGCCCAGGCGGCCAGAATCGCTGTACTGCTATGGCGGATGGCAACTCCCTTGGGCCGCCCGGTGGAGCCCGAAGTGTAGATCAGGTAGGCGAGGTTATCTCCAAATGTCACCCGTTTCAGGTTGTCACCACTCTCACGCTCAATCTCCGGCCATTGCTCGTCCAGACTGATCACGCGTCCGGAAAAAGGAGGCAACTGTGACAGCAGCTTCTTTTCAGTCAGCAGTACCGATGCCTGCGAATCTTCCAGCATGTAACGCACGCGTTCCGGAGGAAACTCAGGGTCAAGCGGAACATAAACACCGCCGGCTTTCATGATTCCCAGAAGGCCGACGATCATCTTCAAGCTGCGCCCTACGCAAATGCCGGCACGAACTTCGGGCCCCACACCCACTTTTTTCAGGTAGCGTGCCAGTTGGTTCGCCTGGTGGTTCAGTTCGCGATAGGTGAGCGACTGGGCTCCATGCACCACGGCTTCAGCCTGCGGTTTTTGCGCCACCTGCTCCTCCAACAAATCAAGCAGGTATTTGCCTTCACTGAACGGCAATGGCACTGCGGTCTGGTTCCAGTCCACCAGAAGCAGTTGTTTTTCCGCTGCGGTCAACAACGAGAGATGAGAAAGCTGTTGCTCGGGAGCGGCAGCCATGCTGCCCAGCAGCGCCTCAAAGTGACCGACCAGGCGTTGCATGGTGGCAGCTTCAAACAGGTCTGTGCTGTACCCCAATGTGCCCTTCACCCCGGATTCTGTGTCGATCAAAGTAAGGGTAAGGTCGAATTTTGCATTGGTGTTGATAATGTTGAAGGGCGTCAGACGCGCTGTTCCCAGTCGCAGTCCTGAAGAAGATGGCACATTCTGAAAGACGAACATGACCTGAAACAGCGGCGTGCGGGCCAGGTCTCTTTCAGGTTGAAGAGCTTCAACCAATCGCTCGAAGGGCACATCCTGGTGGGCATAGGCCTGTAATGTGATTTCCCTGACCTGCTTCAGCAACCCGGTAAAACTCACGTTCCCAATCACCTGGGTCCGCAATACCAGGGTGTTCAGGAAGACACCGATCAGGGCTTCCATCTCAGGCCGCGGGCGGCCAGCCACCGGGCATCCGACGGCGATATCCTGCTGCCCGCTGTACCGTGCCAATAACATCTGAAATGCAGCCAGTAGAGCCATATACATGGTGGCGTCATGGCGCTGGCTGAGCTTGCGCAATTGTTCTGTAACTTCGCGGGAAATGGAGACCTTTTCCACGTCGCCGCGATAGGTAGTCACCAGTGGCCGGGGCCGGTCCGTATGCAGTTCCAGAGGTTCGATTCCCGCCAGTTGCTGCTTCCAATAATGAATCTGCTGATCCAGAACCTGGCCGCTCAACCACTGGCGTTGCCAGTCGGTATAGTCCACATATTGAATGGGTAGCTCCGGCAGTGGCGAAGGCTTTCCCTCGCAGAAGGCCGCGTACAGCACAGAGAGTTCCCGTATCAGAACCCCCAGGGACCATCCATCGTAGATGGTGTGGTGTACGGCGATGACCAGCACGTGATCCTGTTCATGCAACCGCAATAATTTCAGGCGGATGAGCGGCCCCTGAGCCAGATCAAAGGGCGCCCAGGCTTCTTTCTGCACGTGTACTCGGACTTGTGACTCCCAGGGGTCGGCAGGGGAAAGGCGCAGTTCCTCCAGGGGAAGTTCCAGTGGAATCTCTTCAGCAATCACCTGCTGGAGTTCACCCTTTACCACAGCAAATGTGGTGCGCAAGGTTTCATGCCGCCGGGCAATTTCCTGAAACGTCCTGTGCAAAGCATCAACATTCAGCGGCCCCTCTATGTGCACCGCCGAGGGTATGTTGTAGGCGCCGCTTCCGGGCGTCATCTGATCGAGGAACCACAGTCTTTGCTGCGCGTAAGAGGCAGGGAAGTGGAAGACCGTCTTGACGGCTGCCATGGTTGCG
The DNA here is from genome assembly GCA_003223515.1 of Candidatus Angelobacter sp. Gp1-AA117. Taxonomy (GTDB): domain Bacteria; phylum Acidobacteriota; class Terriglobia; order Terriglobales; family Acidobacteriaceae; genus Angelobacter. The sequence continues at coordinate 15,010 of QHVI01000141.1, read as the reverse complement.
GGACTGTTGACGGAAGACGACGGTGTCATACTTCTTCTTTCTGCAAGGGCTGCGCCGGATTAATCTTTCTTTCCGGAAGTCGTAGCCGAGGCGCGATTCACGCGCCTGATCGCAGGTATGACCGGAGGTGGTGCGCTTCCGGTAGTTGGTGTTTCAGACAAGCTCTCAATCAATTTCGCCAATCCAGAGATAGTCGGGGTTTCGAATAGCTTACGCACAGGCAGGCTTTTCTGGAAGGCGTCCTGGGCCCGGGCGATGACCTGGGTGGCCAGCAAGGAATGGCCGCCCAGCTCAAAGAAGTTGTCTTCTACGCCCACCTTCGGCAGCCCCAGAACTTCAGCCCAAATCCGGGCCAGGTCTTCTTCTGTCTTATTTCGCGGGGCGACATACTCCTGTCCAGAGGAGCGATCGGGCGCAGGAAGGGCCTTGCGATCGAGCTTTCCATGGGGAGTTAGCGGCAGCGCCTCAAGGGCCACAAACGTAGAGGGCACCATGTATTCCGGCAGCCTGCGTTTCAAGGCGTCGCGCAAGTCTTCGGTTTTCGTTTCTGCTCCACCCACGATATAGGCGACGATCTGCTTCACGCCGGGCTGATCTTCGCGAACAATGACCGCTGCCTGCTTTACGCCCGCCTGTTCCGTCAAGACTATTTCGATTTCGCTGAGCTCAATGCGATAGCCGCGGATTTTCACCTGGGAATCGATTCGCCCACGGAATTCGAGATTGGCGTCAGCAAGCCAGCGCACCTTGTCACCTGTGCGATAAAGACGTTCGCCGCCGGGCTGGCTGTATGGATGTGGCACGAAGCGCTCCGCAGTGAGGTCTGGCCGGTTGATGTAGCCACGCGCCAGTGCACGCCCGCCAACATACAGCTCGCCAAAGACACCCACCGGCACCAATTCCATGGAGCTATCGAGAACCAGGGCTTCGGTAGTGGAAAGCGGCTTTCCAATCGGAATATTATCAGCCTCCGGTTCGACTCTCGAGATACGGAATGAGGTGCAATAGGTGGTTGCTTCCGTAGGCCCATAGCCGTTGATAAGGTGCTGGGGCGGCTCTTCCTGCAAGACCCGGCGCACGGCCTGAATGTCAGCAGCTTCTCCACCGAATACAACGTATCGAAAAGCCGAGAAGCAATTCGGAGCCACTGCTGCCAACTGATTAAAAATGGGAGTGGCGATGAAAGCCACCGTCACTTTCTCATCGATAAAGCCGCGGGCAAGCTCGGCCGGGTTCAGGATGGTTTCTTTATCGAAGACCACTATGCATCCGCCGTTCAGCAAGGCTCCGTAAATATCAAAGGTAGAAACGTCAAAAGATGCATTATTGACAAAAGAGAGGCGGTCGGTACTCAGCAGGCTCACGGTGTTGGAACGCAAAATCATTCCGGCCACAGCCTGATGCGTGATCATGCTGCCCTTGGGTTTCCCTGAAGACCCTGAGGTATAGATGACAAAGGCTATGCTCTCCGGCATGGTGAGAGATCTCACCGGCGCGTCGCTGTGAGCGGCGATGGCATCCCAATCAGAATCCAGACACACAGCCCGTAGGCCATGCTGCGTGAATTGCTGCTTCAATTCGCTTGCGGTCAGCAGAACCTGGATGTTCGAATCCCTGATCATGTATTCGAGCCGCGCCTGAGGATGGGAGAGATCGAGCATGACATAGGCTGCGCCCGACTTGAGAACTCCAAGCTGGGCGACGATCATCTCCGGAGAGCGCTCCATGGCGATGCCGATGCAGGTTTCCGGTTGTACGCCCTGAGCTTGCAGGTAACGGGCCAGGCGGTTGGATTGCGAATCCAGCTCTCCATAGCGCAGCTCGCGTCTGCGCCAGGCTACAGCCACGGCATCGGGCGCTCTACGCGCGTGGTGCGCAAATAACTGGTGCAGGCACTGGTGGTGCTCGCCTCGCCTGAATTCCTCCACTAGCTGGCGGCGCTCGGCAGGGCTCAGGAGTGACAAAGTGGAGATGGGTTGCGTGGGCGAACTCACGACCGCAGATAAAAGATGCTGAATATGGCTGATCATCCGGTGGATGGTGCCGGGCTCAAACAGATCTGTGCTGTACTGGATGACACCCTGCAGCCCGATGGGTGTTTCCACCAGTGGCACCCAAAGGTCGAATTTTGCTGTCCCACTGTCCACAGCCACAGGAGACAGCGTGGCTTTACCAAAATCCAAGGAGGAAGGCGGCACATTCTGCAGGGCAAAAGCCACCTGGAAGAGAGGCGCGCGGCTCAGATGACGGTCCGGCTGCAAAGCTTCCACCAGCTTTTCAAACGGCAAATCCTGATTGGCAAAAGCTTCCAGGGTTACGCGCTTTACGCTTTGCAGCAAAGCGAGGAAGTCCGGATCACCAGAGAGGTCAGAGCGCATGACCAGCGTATTGATGAAGAAGCCGATCAGTCCTTCGGTTTCCGGCTGACGGCGGCCTGCAATGGGCGTTCCCACGGTGATCTCCGGCTGGCCACTGTAGCGGGAGAGCAGCATCTGAAATGCCGCCAGGAGAGACATGTACAAAGTAGCGCCCTGCTTCCTGCTCAGTTCCTTCAGTTTGTCAGTTAACTGAAGAGGAAGGCTCAAGGGGAGGGTTGCGCCACGATAGGTCCGGGCTGCCGGCCTGGGATGATCGGAGGGCAATTCCAGCGGCGGAGCATCGGCCAGTTGTGTTTTCCAGTAATCGAGTTGCCGGACCAGGACATCATCCTTGAGCCATTCTCTCTGCCACGCGCTGTAGTCGGAATACTGAATAGGCAGTTCGGGCAATGGCGAAGGACGGCCGGCGATGAAGGCGCGATAAAGCTCTGAAACTTCCCTGATGAGAATAGACACAGACCATGCGTCGGAAACGATGTGATGCATGGTCATGACCAGCACATGCTCTTCTGCGCCAAGCTTCAGCATACGCAGGCGCAGCAGCGGCGCGACCGCAAGGTCAAAAGGCGTATGCGCTTCGGCAAAAGCCAGTCTTTGCGCCTCTGCCTCGCGTTCCTGCTGGCCCATGACCGAGAGATCAAAACTCTGGAGCTCAATGGCCACGCTTTCTTCAACAATCTGTTGCGGATGGCCGCCAACGGATTGAAAGCGGGTGCGCAGGGTTTCGTGGCGGTTTACGATTTCCTGCAGGGTCCTTTGCAATGCCGGAACATCCAGCGGCCCGGTTATGCGAACCGCGACAGGAATGTTGTACGTGGCCTGGTTCGGCTCCAACTGATCGATGAACCACAAACGCTGCTGCGCATAGGAGAGCGGCGCGGTGCCTTCACGTTTGGTCCGCCGTATGGGTGGAATCCTGATCCCGTCACCGCTTTCTTTTGCCTGCTCGATGCGCTGCGACATCGCCAGCACCGTGGGAGCTTCAAAAACAGCCTGGATCGGTAATTCCACAGAGAAAGCCGCCTGGATTCGCGAGATAACCTGGGTTGCCAGCAGGGAATGGCCGCCCAGTTCGAAGAAATTGTCCTGCACGCCAATGGGACGGACGTTGAGCACCTCTTCCCAGATGCCGCATAACATTTCTTCTGTGGGATTGCGCGCTTCGCGGCTGCCACGGGTCCATCCACCCATCTTGGGTTCCATCTGCTGGAGAGCTTCACGGTCCACTTTTCCGTTGGAGGTTAACGGCAGTTTTTCCAGCAGTCCCCATCCGGTGGGGATCATGTATTCCATCAATCGTTTTTTCAATGAGGTGCGCAGTTCGTTGGCATCGAGCTGTGCGCCAGCCTTGGGAACCAGCCAGGCTACGAGGCGCTTTTCACCATTGCCAATTTCCTTCGCGACCACGGCAACCTGGGCTACGCCGGCACACTCGCTCAGTGCTGCTTCGATTTCTCCCAGTTCCACGCGCTGGCCGCGAATTTTGATCTGGTTGTCGCGGCGACCGATGACCTCAAAATTTCCATCTTCCAGCACCCGGCCCAGATCGCCGGTCTTGTGCACAACATCGAGCGGGTCTTTGCCCTTGCCGAAGGGATTAGGAACGAAGACTTCACGGGTCAGCTCGGGCCGCTGGTAATAACCCAGGGAACGATAGGATGTGCGGATGTAAATCTCACCCACCAGACCGGGCGGACAAACCCGCCCCTCGTCGTCGAGCACCAGCCCTTTGGCTCCTTTAATGGGCTTACCGGCAGGAATGCTGGAGCGAAACTGATCTTCTTCCTGAATTATGTAAGCGAACTTTGCCATCGTGGTTTCCGATGTGCCGTACATATTGATCAGGCGTCCACCCTGTTTTCCCACTACTTCGTACCAGGCTTTTACATCCGCAGGCAGAAGTGGTTCGCCGGCCAGAATTACATTCTGAAGATGCTGAAGGCGCATCGCCGGATCACGATGCATGATCATCAGGCGAAAGACCGAGGGCACCATGTGCGTCATGGTGATGCGCTGTTCGTCGAGCCAGCGCGCCATCCGGGCTCCATCCAGCAGAATGTCATAATCGGGCGGAATGCAGATGGCGCCGCCGCTGCACAGAGCCACAAACATGTCGCGCAGAAAAGCATCAAACATGGGCGACATCAGTTGACTGACGCGGCTCTCCGGTCCCAGTCCGCATGTTTCCTTCTGCCAGCGGATGAAGTGATCGATGCCCTTGAGCCTGCCCGCAATACCCTTCGGTTTTCCGGTAGAGCCGGAGGTGAAGAAGATGTAACTCAGGTCGTCTCCCTCCATCTCTACCGGAACGAAATCTACTTCGCGGTTATCTGGTTCTACAGGCAGCGAGAGCAGATGAATCGATTTGCTTACTGAAAGAGAAGAGAAGCTCTCTTTCAGATCGTCGGTAACAATGGCCCACTTCGGAGTGCACTCCGCCAGCATGGAATCCAGGCGATCAGCGGGAATGCGGGGAGAGAGCGGAACAAAGGCGGCACCGGCCTTGAGAATGCCAAGCACGCACTCGATCATGAATTGCCGGTCATGAGTAAAAATGCCGACCAGATCGCTCTTGCGCACGCCGTTGGAGACCAGAAGCGCGGCAATGTGGCTGGAGCTTTGATCAAGCTCTGTGTAGCGCAGGTGTCCTCGCGGACCTTCGATGGCGACCGCATGAGGAGTTTGCCGGGCCATCTGGCAAAACATCTCATGGACAAAGGACGGCCGTCCGGCAGTTCCCGCTAATCTCGGCTCTGTAGTTACGCTGCTCATATAAATCTAAGAAACCGCTCCTGCCGCTACCGGCGACATGAACGACACAATCCGGCTCAAAGGATCGATGCAGAATTCGTGCCGGGCGCGTCCCCGCAGGCGTTCATGCTGCTTGGCAAGAATATGTATTTCACTGCAACCGGCCAGGTAGGAATCCACGCCATATTTGGCCAGCAGGCTCTCAGTGAACTCTATGTAGTGCGCATCCTGCTCATTGTTCTTGATTTCGTAAATCATCTTGTGAATCAGCGCCTGGTCATGGTCATCAGGCACCACGATCTGATTCTGCGCTTTTTGCCACAATGGATGGCTCTGAAACAATCCCATTTTTTTTGTTCCAGTCGAGCAGAGAAGAAGATGCCTGCGTTTACTCTGGAGCACAGATTCAATGGCCAGATCTACCAGAGAGATGATCTTCTCCTGCCAGCTTTCCGGCAATCTTGGAATCAGCAGATGGATGGTAAAGCAGGCAATCACGATGCGGGTGGCTCCCATGGAAACCAGTTGACCTATGCTGTTGGAAAAAAATTCCAGCAACTCGTCTTCCCGGCCAGTCAGCAAATATTCTGTGCGATCAGGAATGGAGGAATCAGAAAGCAGAATCACCGCTGGAGAATTCTGGTCGGTGCCCCGGACGGTTTCCTGGTAGATGGTGTGCACAAATTCAGCAGAGGCGAGCGGTCCCATGCCGCCCAGGATGCCCCAGATTTCTTGCCGGTGTGTGTTCTTCATGCTATTGCGCAAATATGTCGCCCGCGTTCGCGGGCTCGGATTTCTTATCTTACGTTTACCCACAGCTTGCGCTGTGGGCTGGAAGAATCTCGCCAGCTTCGCTGGCTCAGGCATCAAGCCCGCTCTTCCACCTGCGCGAAAACGCTGCTGCTTTTATTTCACTTAATCCCCGGATTAAAGTCCGGGACTTCCACCCGGCCCTGATTTACCTGCTTGAGAGAGCTAAGCGGAAAGAGGCCAGGACCGGTATTCACCGCGTGGGAGTTGCATTATATCTTTTTCAACCAGCAGATAACTGTTCTCGTCACTCAATTGTCCTTCCGATATGCGGCGCCGGCTTAGCTGAAAACGGTGCCACTCGATAATCTCGCGGCTGAAAGGCAATTTGCCTGCATGCAGAAAGCGCACCGCGCCTTTTTCATCGCGAGCCGTCATTACTTCACCCCGGTTATAAATGCTGGGAGCAAATGGAACTTCGAGAAGGCCACGCTCAAAAGCGCGAATAATACCTTTCGTGATACTCCCAGAGCCTGCCAGAACCACTCCTTCGAGCAACTGGTCTACTTCCTGGCGAAGTATGGCGCATTCGGCTTCGATTTGCGGCTCATTCAATGGCTGCTCATAGCCTATGTGCAATCCCTGGCGCACGAGTTGGATGGCGTGGCTGTTGTCCTGCACGGTAGGAATACGAAATGCTTCAACAGGAGTCTTCACCAGCAGCCGGGTAGCTTTCGACATGGCAGCGGTGACCGCCGATTGCAGAACGAGTTCCTCGGCGCGTTTGTGCTCTGTGGGGAAGGCCGCCATGTATTGGTGAAAGATGGTATTCACCCGCACGTTTGCGTAACCCAGATTACACAGGGTTTCTACCGTCTTCTCTTTCATTATGCGGATGGCGGCAATATCCTGCCAGCGGTTGCCCTGCTCTGCATAGCCAACGCTGATGCATTTCACGCCCTGGCGCGCCGCGAGAATGGATTCCAGAATATTGGTGGTGATGGCAATGCATGGAGGCACCAGCGTTCCGGTTAGGACTCCAAAAAACTCACGGTCGAGAACCAGGCCAAACTGTTCGTGGTAGAGCGAGGTCAGCCGGTCGACATACTGCCAGCGGGCAATGGATTCGGCCAGCGGGTAATCCTTGTAATAAGGAATGTTGTAGCAGATGGCCCCGCCTTCAAACGCCGACACTCCACCCGCATAGGAAATTTCCGCCAGCAATTCCGGGCTGCGCGTGCTATGGCGTGTCTGCAACGGTACGCGAATTTCTGCCATCACACGGCGCAACGCTGAGACGCCGTGATTGATCACGGGGAAGCCATTGATGGTTGGCACCCCGCTGGCTTCACTCTCGCGGATCGCTTCGGCCGCACCCACATAGTTGTTATTGCGGGTAAGCGAGTCAACCTGGTAGGAAAGGGTATCCGCGCCTACGGATTTGTAAATCTGAAAAAGACGAATCTGATGCCTGACCGCGGCCACACCGCACCGTGGCTGTACCAGGGTTTTACGCAAGCCCTGATTCACGGCCAGCTGCGCCTCCGCATACTGGGGCACTTTGCTCAGGTAGACGCCGTTATTATGGAGATTGCGGGCTTCATCACCTGTGGGCCACTGCCCCAGCACTTTCTCCCGCTGCTGATGAAAGGTTTCCAGAGGCAGCAAGTCTTCACTTACATCGGCTGAAGCAGCTTGTGCCTGTTGGGAGTTGCCGTTCCATAATGCCGGGACTTCAGGAGCAACCGGCACACCGTAAAGATCCTGTTTCAGGGTTTCAAGAACTGTGCGCAGGTCGGTAAACTTCACAAATACCCGGTGGAACCCTGCTTCACGGAACATCTGCTCATAACCAAAAGCGTCATCAATGGCCAGGTTGCCGCCCAGATACCAGAGGGTGGAATTGGTCTGGTATTTTGCCAGCAGGTCACGAAATCCCTGTAGGTAGTAGCGGGAGTGGCCATCGAGGCTGGAGATCATGACGGTATTGCACATGCCGGCCAGCCGGAAGAAATCTTCAAGAACGTTCTGGTTTCCCAGGAACTTAACCTGGTAACCGTTGGAGATGAGCGACTGGCGCAGGATGGAGAGACCTACGCTATGGCAGTCCCCGCCAACACCTCCAAGCAAAATGACATGGCCCTTTGTATTCATCTTGATTGCAACGATCTACCCACGCGTGGGGCGTCCAGTGTAAAAAAAGGCAACTATTCCGCTGGTGCGGGAAAAGATGTTCATGCAAGCTGTTTGATCAGAGGTTTCTTAACCATTCAGCAGATTGCGGCAGCATTTTATCATTTTGGCTAGGGCAAATGGCGGACTTTATTCGTCGAATCTTTGTTTCTTTTAATGGTCAGGACGGGTATAGCGTAGCCACACGCAAAAGCCAAAGGCTAACCGCAAAAAACACAAAGATTTCACGAAGGCCGCAGAGGAAGGCTCTTGAGATTGGCCATCCCTCGACTGAGGGCAGAAATCTCAAAGAGAAAAAATTCTGCTGCCAATAAGAATTTCCATCGGTGTCTTAGCAGAAGTCGCTGAGATGGGGTTGTGGTTTATATTGTCAGCCATGGTCTTCAGTTTGAAAAGCTGAATACCTGAATCACCGAGGTGTGAACCCCGTCCACAATGCCTGAATCCCCCAAAGCCGAAGGAACGCCACCTCAGATACCGGCAAAGATCATTGATTCACACTGTCATATCGCCTCGCTGGAACATATTCCGAAGTCTTTTGTGCAGGGAGCGGTCGCCAACATGAGGGCCGTGCTGACCGCTCAGGGAATGAAGGTGAGTTCCAGCCAGCTTGAAGCCATGTACTACCAGAAGATGCAGGACCCGCTGTGCGATGAACTGGTGAAGGAGATGGCGGAAGCAGGCATTGAAAAAAGCATTCTTCTGATCGCCGACTTTACTTACGCCAAGAAGGATTGTTCCTCGACCATTGAGGAGTCGTTTCAGAAGCATCGCACGGTGCTGGCGCGGCATCCGGGAAGATTTGAGGTTTTCGGAGGAGTCGACCCGCGCTGGGGCAAGGATGGAATCGCGCTGTTTGAGCGTTCGCTGCGCGAATACGGGTTTCGCGGTTTCAAAATCTATCCACCCTGCGGTTTCAGTCCCAGTGATCCGGCGCTGTTTCCTTTTTATGAGCTTTGCGCTCAATACCGGGCGCCGGTGGTGGTGCACATTGGCCCTACTTCACCAACATTGTCGTTTTCTTATGCCTCCCCGTTTCTGCTGGATGAAGCAGCCGCGAAATTTCCGACGGTCAACTTCATCCTGGCGCATGGCTCGGTAAATTTTACAGAGGAATGCGCGATGATGTGCCGCTTCCGTCCGAATGTTTTTCTGGATATCAGCGCTTTCCAGACTTTGCCTCACAACGATTCTGTGGCCCTGAAGAGAACGGTATCGCAGGGTATCAATCACAAGGTGTTATTTGCGACCGACTGGCCGGTTTTTCGTTTGCAGGGGAACCAGCGCCGTTTTGTGGACGTGGTGCTTCAGCAGCCCGGCCCCTTTTCTGACGTAGGCCGGCGGGAAAGCGCATGGATTTTTCACAAGAATATTGAACGATTGCTGGCCGAGAGCGCCGATCAGGATTCAGCAGCGAGCGCCCACCCTCAGCCTGATCGAAACCCGGGCGCTCAAGGAGCTACCCGGAAATAGGCGCGTTGCCTAAAAGAGCCTTCACTTAACAGCGGATTTGCACCGATCTGTGTCGTAATACCAGCTTAGTGCTAAATATTTTTAACAATTACGGATGATTATGTTAGAGTAGACCCGCCTTTCAGGCATATTGTTAATCGCGGTCTGTCGTTCCCAGTCACCGTACCAACCTAACATCGCATGGAGCCAGGGCAATCTATGTCAATGGAATATCTGACCAACTCACGCGAACATATGGGTGACTCCGCTTTTTACGTCTATGAGGAAAATCTCATTCGGCATAATATTGAGCGGTTTAAATCCCTACCTTACGACAACGCCAGCGTGCATTTTGCATCGATGGCAAATGACAATCCTGTTCTGCTCTCCATGCTGAAAGAGGAGGGCTTTGGCCTCTTTGTGAATTCGAGAAAGCACCTGGAACTGGGTTTATCCCTGGGCTTCAGGCCGGATCAGATCGTTTTTGCAAGCACCGGAATCAGTGCACCCACCATGCGGCTGCTGGGAAAACTGGGCGTGCGCGTAAATATCGACTCCAGAGGCCAGTTGGAACAATTCGGGCAGCAGCATCCTGGTTACTCGCTGGGAATACGTCTCAACATCGATGAGAAGTCGAAAAACAACGTATTCATCGGGGCAGAGAGCCGCATTGGAATGCTGGAATCTGAATTACCGGAAGTCTTCGAGATTGCCCGGAAATACAACTTGAAGCTCATAGGAACCCACGTCTATCTGGGGACTGACGTTACCTGTCTCGAAGACCTGCTGGCGGGAGTGGACAAGACGCTGGCACTCTCCGATCATTTCCCGGACCTGGAGTTTGTGGATCTTGGCGGTGGTTTCCCGATTCAGGAAGAACGGTTTGATTTTGAACAATACAGGCTCGCGGTTGCAGAACGCCTGGAGAGCTATTCCCGTAAGCGCGGACGCTCTATTCACCTGGTGCTGGAACCGGGCCGGGCGGTGTTCGGCAATACGGCATTTTTCTGCGCCCAGGTGACTGATGTGAAAGAAAGACCCGACCGCTACCTGGTTTGCCTGAATGCCAGCGCCACCCTGATACCGCGCGCCATGTTCTATGAAGATTACAACCCCGTAAGTGTATTGCGCAGTTCAGCCACCGGAGAGTTTGACAAGCCGGTGGACGTGGTGGGCAGCACAACGTATTCCCGTGATTTCATTGGACGCAAAGTGCAGTTGCGGCAGGTGAAACCGGGAGACTGGGTGAAACTGCATTATGCGGGCAGCTACTGCTATGCCATGATCACGCGCTTCCTTGGCCAGGCCATGCCCCCTGAGTACCTGATCCGGTCGAACGGCGACGTTGAAATGATTCGTGAAGGCGAATCGTTCTTCGCCGACGAGGATGAATCGCTCGATCTGGCAGTTGCGGCGCATTCGCAGGCGTAACTGCTTTTACCGCAGCGCGGCAGAGCCGCACCAAATAAGTATTTTATGGAGCGCAGCCGCCCTCGGCTAATGCCACTTACTTAGTGACACCATGCTCTATTCCAATGAGAGATGTCATTCCGAACGCCCGTCAAGCTCACGCGCGTTTTCTTCAGCGCGTGAGTAGGGCGGAGGAATCTGCCCCGCTGCTGCCCGCCCGTGCGAAAATTCTTTTAAATTCATGCTCGAATGTGCAAAGTAAGTGACATTAGCCGCCCTCGGCTGCGCGGGTAGATTTTGGTGCGCGGGAACGAAGGAATAGCACAAGGAGCACAGAGCAATCAGGAGAACAATCAGGCGCGAGGGAGATTTCCTTCGCGCCTGATTTCTTGCGATCTCAAATTTCATGCGCTTTTGCTTGCAGTGGAGTTTTTCGAAGAATCTGTGTAAATGGGTAAATGCGTCTCAAACCACGCTCTTTCTTTTCTCTTTATCTTTCTCTTTTTTCTTTCTTTCTTTCTCTCTCTCTATCTTCCTCTGCGTCCTTTGCGCCCTCTGCGGTAAATCACACAATGCATCCGCTCGCATAAAACTGGCCAGGATATGAGGGGGCTGAGTGCTTCTTTATCCCACTTCCACCAATCCATACCGCCGCTGCCAGTGGTTGCGCAGGTGAGACATGATCTGTTTATAGTCGGACTCGGTGATCTCAGGATCGGATTTATCCACGATCTTTACTGCTTCAGTTTTGGCCAATTCCAGCAGCTTGCGGTCGCGCAGCAGGTTGGCTACGCGGAATGCGGGCATGCCCGCCTGGCGGGTGCCGGCCAGATCGCCGAAGCCGCGTATCTCCAGATCCAGTTCAGCAATCTCAAATCCATTCTGGGTGCGCGCCATCTCGTTGAGGCGGCGCTCAGCTTCCGGAGAGACTTTGCCTCCGGTCATCAGGACACAATAGGACTTGGCTGAGCCACGCCCGATGCGTCCGCGAAGCTGGTGAAGCTGTGCGAGACCGAAGCGCTCGGCATGTTCAATCACCATGACCGTGGCATTCCGCACGTCGACGCCGACCTCGATCACGGTGGTGGAGACCAGCACATCGATCTCGCCCTCTTTGAAGCGGCGCATGGCGGCGTCTTTCTCGTCGGGATCAAGGCGGCCATGCAGCAGGCCCACGCGCAGCTCCGGCATGATTTTTTGGCGAAGTTCGTCATACATGTGCATCGCAGCTTTCAGGCCGCTCTTGGAGGTCTTGGCTGTGCCTCCGAGTTCCAGTTCAGGCTGGTCGCTGGCCACGCCTTCAATCACCGGATAGACAACATAAGCCTGCCGTCCGGTTGCAACCTGCTTCTTCACGAATTGCCAGACTTCATCGGCGCGCTGGTCAGAGATTTTGCGTGTAGTAATGGGTGTGCGCCCCGGTGGAAGTTCGTCAAGGATGCTGGTATCGAGATCGCCGTAGAGCGTGAGCGCCAGTGTTCGGGGGATGGGCGTAGCCGTCATCACCAGCGTATCCGGTTCGGCTGCGCCTTTCTTCATCAGCTTGGCGCGTTGCATTACGCCGAAGCGATGCTGCTCGTCCACAATCACCAGCCCCAGCTTATTGAATTCAACTTTTTCCTGGATGAGCGCGTGCGTGCCGATCACCAGGTGCACGTCGCCCTGCGCGATGTGGCGGCGGGCGCTGCGCTTACGATCTTCTTCCAGTGATCCGGTCAGCAGCAGCACGCGGTATCCGGCATCTTCAAGGGTGTGCCGCGCGGAAAGATAATGTTGCATGGCCAGGATTTCCGTGGGCGCCATGAATGCCACCTGATATCCGTTTTCAATGGCAATCACCGCCGCCTGCAGCGCCACAATGGTTTTTCCCGAACCGACATCGCCCTGCAACAGGCGGCGCATGGGCGCAGGCTGCTGCATATCCTGGGCAATCTCCTTGAGCACGCGTTTCTGGGCCGCCGTAGGATGAAAGGGCAGGATCTTCTTGATGGCCTCGCGCACCCGATCATTCAACTGGAATGAGATTCCGGCCTGGGCGCGCATCTTGCGGCGGCGCAACTCCAGTCCTACTTCAAGAAAAAAGAGCTCTTCAAAAATCAGCCGCTTGTGCGCCGGAGTGCGGCAGGATATCAGGTCGGTAAAGCTCTCCCCGGCTACCGGAAAGTGGGCTTGCTCAAAGGCTTTGCGGCGATCGAGCAGGCGATGGCGGCGGCAGATTGCGGGCGGAAGGCCGTCAGGCAGGTCAGGGCTGAGACTCTTGAGGGCACCATAGAGAATGCGCCGGAACCAGCGCGAGGTCAGCTTGCCGCCGGCTGCCGACTCATAAATGGGAACGATGCGGCCCACCTCCAGCGACTCGAAATCCGAAGCATCTTCCAGATCCAGATCTTCGGCCTCACCAATGATCTCGAACTGCGGCTGAAGGATCTCCAGGCCCTTGCCCTTCCATTCTTTTTCCACTTTGCCGTAAAGGGCAACAATCTGGCCGGGCTTGAACTTGTCGCGCAGGTAATCGCCCCGAAACCATTTACACCGGATGCCGGTGCGTCCCTGGGAGGCCACCATCTGAAAGATCGGCATTCTGCTCTTGGTGTAGAAGAGCGCCGAACTGCGCACCTCGGCGATGACCGTGGCCATTTCTCCTGCACGCAACTCGGCCACGCTGCGGGGATTCAGCCGGTCTTCATAGCGAAAGGGTAGGTAATAGAGCAGGTCTTCCACCACGTGGATGTTCTTCTGCTGCAGCCATTCGGCCAAACGCGGGCCTATGCCTTTCACATACTGTATTTCTGTGTGGAGTTCCAGCACTGGTGTATAGAATTAATGTAAATCATGAGCACGTGAATGGGTGATTTTCAGTCCAAGGCTGGACCAGGACATGTGGTAAAGGGCCATTTTGGAATAACCAGCAACAATTTGCCCATTTACCAAATTACTCATTTACTCATTCCAGACTGACTCCTCTGGAGCATCGGTAGGACTCTCGAAAAACAGTTTGTAACCATCGGGATCGACAACGCCTGTCACCCATAAACGATTCCCGACAAAGGGCCGCCTGGCTTCAATGCCTCGGGCCGTGACTTCGCGAAAGATGGCGATGGCGTCTTCACACATAAAACAGATGGAAACACCGGTACCCAGTTTGCCTTCCGCTCCGGACATATAGAGTTCCCCGCTGCCTTTGCGAAATTCCTGGAGCATCAGGGCCGCATCACCAAGCTCAAGCCAGCACCAGCGCAGCTTGCCTTCATCGATCCACTGGTATTTCATCGTGAAGCCCAGGCCATCCTGATAAAACCGGAGAGAAGCCTGCATGTCCGTGACGCCGAAGAACGGCACCGCCTGTTTCACGTTCTTTTCAGTTTTCGTTTCGGGGCCGATCACTGTACCTCCGGTCCGCATAAGTGATTTTGTGGGCAGACAGAGAAAAAGATTATAAGCCGTGTACGCTTCTGGATATCGACCAATCGAGAATTTCGGCGCCGTCAGGTTTGGAATAAGTCTGGACATTGCTGCTACTATAGCTGCCCGTGATATGAGTCGATTCACCAGATATGCCATTTCAGTTTGCGTTTTGCTGCTTCTGCTGTTGTACATTGGCAGCCTGGGAGTGGCGAAGAAGAACTATGCGTTCGATCCGCTGCATTTCCTGGAGCGGGACACCACCTTTGACTGCATCCGTACTCCGCATGATATTGCCATTCTCGTAGCGGTGCTGGCGGCAGCCACCGGCATATTCTCTGATTTGCGCCGTGCCAGGGAAGCCGGCAGGATTCGAAGGCCATGGTATGGCATCTGCGTGGCAGGACTAGTCTGGCTTACTGGCTATATGCTTCTGTTCTTTACCGTGGGCGTCGGATTCATGTGCGGCGGTGGTTAAAACTACGATGCAAGTCTTACCACATCTGGAACATGCGCGAATCTTCGAGTGGTTTAAAGTACCCATTTACCCAGGGCAATCGCATTTCAAAATAGCTCCAGTAGGCGGAATAGGTAATCATCGTCCCATCCGGCGCGTTTGAACTTTCCCCGCAAAGAACCTTTTGAACCCTCTTTTTGCATGGCGTTGATGGCCA
>QHVI01000017.1 GCA_003223515.1 Candidatus Angelobacter sp. Gp1-AA117 | reverse complement strand
TGGGTGCAAAATTCTTGGATCAAATCCGCTCCCAGCATCTGATACGTTTTCATACGAAGCGCTTAGAGGAACTCGGTCTGAAGGTACTCACGACACCCATGGCGGCATAGGGATTTTCAGGGCAGAGGGCGCAGAGGACGCAGAGGGAAGTAAATATTCAATCGATTCGTTAATGTGAAAAGTCCGGCCACTCGAAGGGGAAGAGCTTGGCAGCTTTATCGGACTCCAGTTTGACTCCCACCAGTTCAGCGGCATGGGCCAGCACCGGATCGTTTTCGCCGGCGAGGTCAGCGGGTTTGGGAAGTACGACTTCATCCGGCGTTATACCTTTTCGTTCCAGGCTTTGGCCATCCGCCATGATGATCTCGGCGTCGGTGATATGGGCCCAGTAGATATCTCCACGGCTCATCGTAAAATTATAGTGGTAGCTCTTTTGTTCCCGTACCAGTCCAGCGGAACGATCACCAATTACCGTTGCTCGTTTCTGCAGTTGCATGGTACGCGCAAATAATTCCGCCCCATAGGAAGAGAAGCTGTCAAGAAGTATGACCAGCTTTCCTGTAAAGCTATCGTGCTCAGATTTTATTGTTTCAGTCTTGCTGCCGTCCCGGCTTACGCGTGTTCCCAAGGTTACATCGTGATCGAAGAACCCGCCCATGAGCGGCCGCAATATGATGAGGTCCGTGTCATTGACGCCTCGCATATCCAGGATCAGGGCCTCATGCTTTTTGGCGAAGTTGAGCAAATCATGAAGTTGGCCGTTGTTAAAACGAAACCAGGAGATTTTGCAGACCCCTGCCTGTGGCCCAAGACTCTCACAGTGGGGACGGTTCTTTTCCAATTGTTTGCCATACTCAGCGTCCATGGTTTTCGCTTCTGCCATAACGTTGCTGGCCATAAATCTGCTGGGTTCCACCTTGGCCGGCACCACCAGTTTCTTTTCCTGGCCGGATGCATCACGAAGCTGGACGCGCAACTCTGGCTGGGGTGATAGCAATCGCAGGATATATTGCAGATCGGCAAAATTCTCACGAGACGGAGTCACTCCGTTTACGGAAAGGACTTCATCGCCCGGTTTCAGTCCTTTATCCTCTGCCGCACTCTTTGGGCGGACGCGTGTGACATAGCAGTGATTACCGATCATCTGCATTTGCCAGCCATAATCGTGCAGAAAGCCGCCGTAAGGAGGAACAAAATAGGTCTCCCGGTCGTTCAGCCCATCCAGCGCTGAGGCAATAATTTTGTAGGATTCAGTGACGCTGTTCGCGTGTTTCAGTTGCTCATCGGCAGCGCGCACGCGGGCATCGAAATCTATGCCGTGAAACTTGGGGTCATAATAATGTTTCTTCACGTCTTCGGCGATGTTGCGCAGCATCTCGCGCGCCAGCCCGCGGCCGTAATCATCGAATTTTTGCGCCTGCAGCGGAGTGGCGAGAGCCAACCCCACTACCAGAACCAACGCGTGAAATCCCCGATTCATGCATCCTCCCTGGTCAGCGAAGCTTACGGTTGTACGGCAACCAGATACGCCCTGGCAAATTGATCTATGCCTTGCCAAAAAGTGACCAGAAAGTATATCGCGAAACCGGGGCAAGCCTCTACAACTCCAGAGATCGCGAAGCCCATGAATCCTGAAACTCAGTGCTCTTCAGGAAGGATTGATGAGGCAAAACGTGGATTCGTTGATCCATTGGCGATGAAGTTTTGCCGCCGTGGAGCGGATGCGCGCCGGCGTGATGCGCTTTCCGCCACGCGCGGCCGAGCCGGGAAAAATCATGTATGTGATATGGCCCAATGCCTGGCTGGAGCGCGGGTCGGCAGGCATGCCCAGTTCTTTCGCCAGAGCAATCGAGCCTTCACCGATTCGGCCTCGCGGGCCTATATCGGCAAAAATGGCGTAGGCAGAGCGTCCGGTGGTCTCGTTGAAAACAATGGCCAGATCGCCCAGGCTGATGCCAAAGCGGTCGGCGAAATTGCGGGGCAGCACGATATAAGAGATGGTCCGCGCGTCAATGTATCTTTTGGGGTTGGCAATGTCAGGCACATCGGGTTGCTCCAGTGACGTGGTGGAGATATAAAAGCCACGGTAAGGCCCCTTCTTCTGTCGCACCGGAGCGCCCTTCTGACTGGTGACCAGCGCTGCCCATCCCTGCGCGCCGCGTGCATTGGCTGTTAAGTCTAAGCCCTTGTTCTTTGGCCCATACGCATTGGGCGCACCGTCGGCATCGATAGTCATTCCGGCGGTGAACAGCACTGCGCCGCTCAACTGCCAAACCGGCAAATCACGATGCTTCAGGGCGAAGCTCTCAGGGGGAGCAGTGCAGACGCTCGCCATTGGCGCCTGGGCATCAAGAGCGGCTGGAACCGTCAGGAGCAGGATCAAAAGGGAAGCTTGTCTCAGCACAAAATAATCTTAACTCCTACGGCCCCCGCAGTGCACAAAGAGAAATAGTTGCGAGTAACCTAACTTGCTACCTTTGCGTCCTGCGCGCTCTTTGCGGTGAATCCGGCTACAACACCGTCATGTACCGGCTTGTGCCCAGCATAAAACGAAATCCCAAGGCTGATTTCCTGAGCAATGCCTGAAATTTACGGTTATTCCAGATGAAACCGAAGCCAACTCGTTTTCGAATTCCGGCGCAATTTCATAGACAAGCAGCTCTGCTTTCGATATATTTCTTGCGCTGCCAATCAGTTCAATTCGCTGACTTTGGCTCTCCTCGTTTTTGCCACACAGGTCGTTCGAAAAAATTTAAAAATCATTAAGGACTAGGGAAAAAATGACAATGAAAATGTGTGCTTCCGGGTTAAGACTTCTGGCAGGAATCCTGCTGCTGATGCCGGCTGCGGCTTTTGGCGCGGGCGCAGTTGTGGATTGTAGCGGCGCCACACCAGGCGCATTTACCAGCATCAATGCTGCCCTGGCATCACTGCCTGCGGCCGGACCAAACTCTATTACAGTGAGCGGCACCTGCCACGAGAATGTGGTCATTGTGGGCCGTACGGAACTCAACATATCCGGAAATCCAACCGCTACTATTACGCCCGGCAATCCTAATGGACGGGTGCTGGTCATTTTTGAATCACGGCAAGTCGGAATTCAGAACCTGGTTCTGGATGGCGGCCGTGGCGTAAGCGTCTTCGATCAATCACGCGCGGATTTTGATACGGTCACGATTCAAAACAGCGCCGGCCTGGGCATGACCGCCCTTGACTCACTGGTACATATTTCCAATACCACCATCCAGAACAGCGTGCGCTCCGGCATCAGCATCAGCGGCGGCACTTTTTATGTAGATGGCGGCGTTCACATTA
Organism: Candidatus Angelobacter sp. Gp1-AA117; assembly: GCA_003223515.1. Taxonomy (GTDB): domain Bacteria; phylum Acidobacteriota; class Terriglobia; order Terriglobales; family Acidobacteriaceae; genus Angelobacter. The sequence continues at coordinate 67,721 of QHVI01000017.1, read as the reverse complement.
CGAACAATGGGCGGCTGGGCATCGCTGCGCTGACAGCACACCTCATCCTGAACGGCGGCGACGGAGTTACGCCCGGAACGGAAAACGTGATCAGCGGCAATGGCACCTCCGGAGTGGAAGTGGCCAGCACCAGTGAAGCGGACATCAGCGCCGACAACCGCATTACCGGCAATTCCGGTTCATGGGGTTTGGTAGTGCTGAACGGCAGCAGCATTCTGATGACGGATGGAACTATCTCCAACAACTCCGGCATGGGTGTGCATTGCGGTGGAACCAGCCATTGCGAGTTCGGCGGCAACACTCACATCAACAGCAATGGCAAGGGCGGTGTGGAGATCGTGGAGCATTCCGATACCTCTCTCGATGGCGGCGTAGATGTTTCCAGCAACACCGGCATCGGCGTACTGGTGGATCAAAGCTCCTCATTGACCAGCCTGGGCGGCAACACCATCAACACCAATACTGATGATGGCCTGGTCGTTAATCTTCTGTCAGTGGTGAAGTTCAACGGCACTGACATCATCACTGGTAACGGAAAACTCGCGCTGGAGTGCAACAACGGCTCCATGGTTTCCGGCGACATCAGCACCTATAAGCCGAAGAAATGCGGGAATGCTTTCCAGGCACAGCCCATCAAGTAGTAACCATCCTTAATGAAGAGGGCTGCCGGGAGGCGGCCCTTTCTTCATTGGCCCCATCTGCCAATTTACCCCATCGCCATTACCTCTGTAACTTTCGTTCATTGTCCAATTGCGATACCGTCATGCCACTGAGTTTTGCGCGGTGTATTTATGTATTGGAGAAGAATCTCACTACTGGCTGTACTCGTCCTTAGCGCTTTGCCCTGTCTGGCCACGCATATGGCGGTGGTCGTGGACAAGGGGAACGGCGCAGGCAATCTCGCATCTGCCGATCTGGCCAAGATTCTGCAAACCAGCTCCAAAAACTGGCCTGACGGCAGAAAAGTCACCATTGTTCTGCGTGACTTGTCTTCAGCCGAGACCGAATCGGCCCTGCAAAAGCTCTTCAAGCTCTCTACGGAAGAACTTAAGACATTTTTTGCCACGCACAAAAGCTCTATCGTCACCGTGCATTCTGACGCCGAGTTGCTGAAGATCGTGGAATCAACTCCAGGCGCCCTGGGGCTGGTGGATGTTTACTCTATTACCAGCAGAGTCAACGTTGTGAAAGTCGACGGCAAGTTGCCTTTGGAACAGGGTTACCTGCTCCACTAGTTGTAACGGGGGGTGAATCGTGTCTCGGAACCAGGCAAGAATACTTACAGGCTTTACTTCTATACTGCTCTTCATTTCTCTATTGATGACCGCCGCCCGTGCCGAGCAGCCGGGAGTGCTCCCGATTACTACGAAATCGAAGCAGGCACGCGACCTTTATCTCCGGGGCATGGTCAAGCTGGAAAATCTGCATGCGGAAGCTGCATTCCAGGATTTCCACAAAGCCGTGCAGCTTGATCCTGACTTTGCATTGGCACACATCATCATTTCGTTTCCCACGGTCGATCCTACAGCCGAACCCTCAGAACAGGTGGCGGCGCGTGATCGTGCCAAAGCCGCAAAGAGCAAAGTAAGCAAAGGCGAGCAGCTTTTCATCGACTGGGTTTCAGAATCCAGCGAAGGTCACATGATTCCGGCCATCCAGGCCATGAATGAGCTTCTCGAGCAGTATCCAAAGGACAAGCATCTGCTGTGGCTGGCGGGCGTGTGGGTTGAAAACCAGCAGGAAATGAGCCGCGCCATTCAGATCTTTGAACGGGCCATGCAGGTGGACCCGAAATTTGCCGCGCCTCTCAATGAAGGCGCGTACTGCTATGCGCGGCAGCGGATGTTTGACAAGGCTTTCGACGCAATGAAGCGCTATACCGCGCTGCTGCCGAATGAACCGAATCCGCATGATACGTATGCTGAGATTCTGCGCATGGCGGGAAAATTCGATGAGGCGTTGGCCGAATACCGCACCTCCCTGAAGGTTGATCCGGGGTTTGTGGAGTCGCAGTTGGGCGTTGCTGACACGTACGCGCTAATGGGTGAAGAAGCGCGCGCGCGTTCCGAGTACGCCATCGCCATCAGTCATGCCCGTTCCAAAATGCAGGCCGCACAGTGGGGATTGAATTCAGCCATCACCTACGTGCGCGAACATGATTACAAGCGGGCAGACGATGCTTTCCGTGCCGTGGCGCATCAGGCCCACGAAAGCGATCTGCCGGTAGCCGAAGCCGAGGCCTATCGCATGATGTCCGCCTATCAGCCGGATAGCCCTGCGGCGCTGCAACTTCTGCAACAGGCAGAACAGGTTCTCATGGAGAAACACAATGTTCCTCCTGCAGCACTGCAGCAGGAACTGGCGGTAGTGCTGCGCGAACGCGCTTTGCGCGCGGCCCATGATGGCAATCTGTCCCTGGCCGGTGTCGCAGTCGCGAAATTGAGCCAGATGTCTGAATCGAGCCACGATCAGTTAATCGCTCTTGCTTATCACGGCGCTGCCGGGGCATTGCTGGTAGCCCAGGGCAAATATGAAGACGCGCTCTCTCAGCTTGAAGAGGACGACCGTAATCTGAATTCTCTGAAGCTCATGGTGATCGCTAACCAGAACTCAGGGCACTCCGATACCGCCGACCAGATTTCCAAAAAGCTGGCCAACTGGAACGAGCCTACTCTGGAGCATGCTTTAGTCACTCCTGAATTCCGGCCCAAGGAAACTGCCGGTTCTTCTTTCCGACGCATGTAACCGCCTGACTTGACGTGAGAGCCGGAAAATGGCCTTAGTTCTGAACTAAGGCCATTTTCTTTTGTGGCCAGGAGCCGCAGCCGGCCAGCAGCTACTCTCTCCAGCGCATCTCAATTTCTAAGGGAGTTCCGGGAAAACCGAGGTTTTTTCATGTTTAAGAGCCATTCTCTTGAACGTAGCGTTATCTTTGCAGTTTTTGTTCTCTTTCTACTGTCTAGCGCCATGCACGCCCAGTCTTCCGGCGCCAGCGCGCTGGAGGCATATACCAGCGCAATGAAGCAGTCCCGCATCGTCGACAGGATTGCGGCCATGGAACATTTCCTGGCGATGGGGGAAAATGGCATCCTCCAAGAAGATGGATTGGAAATCCTGGCGTGGGATTATCGCCAGACCGGCAATCAGGCCGGCGGCCGCAGCCGGGCACAACAACTGCTCGCAGCCGACCCGAACAATCCCCTGGCACTGGCGATCCTGAGCGAAAAAGATGACCAGGGTGCAAACGCCTCCCGCTACGTGACCGACAACCAATTCGCCATGGCTACTCGCGGCCTTGTCTCACTGGCGCGGTTTCGCCGGCCGGAAGGAATGCTGGCTGCGAATTTCACCATCATGCAGCAGCAGGTTGCAGGAATACTCCACGGCATCGCCGGGCTTGGGTATCTGGATCACAAGGCTTATGACGATGCCCGCGAGCATCTCAAGCAGGCGCTTGCGGTGAATCCCAATGATGTGCGCTACACGTATGGGATGGCGCTGGCGCTGCTGCTGAACAAACGTCCTGATGCCATGGATGGTTACTGGTTTCTGGCACGAGCTGTGAATCTGGCCCAGGGAACACCCTCCGGCCAGGAGATCTCCGCCTACGCGCGCAACATGTACAAACAGGATGGCGGCACGGATATCAATTGGGACAAATTCCTGCAGGCAACCGCTGCACCGGGGCATAGTGCGTCCAGCGCGGTTCAGGCGAGCAATACGCCTTCTCCGGCTGCTCCGGCTCAAACGACCGCGCAAGCTGCTTCCACCAATGCTGCGGCAGCAAACCCGGCGATTACAAGCAGCAAGGTTTCGCCAGCCCCTGCAATCACCGCTGCAGCCATCGCGCCCAAAATTCGTGACGACCATCCGGAGTTGAGGCCTCCAGCGGAACCGGCGAAGTCTGAGCCGGTACACAAAAGAAGCGCCCTGATGTCGCCGAATGCGCCTGTGTCGCTCGGCATCCTGGTGCAGACAGCGCTTCTGAGCGGTGGGAATCGCCAGGCTATCCTGGACGCTCTCACTGACATGGTGCACAAGCTGCGTGCTGAAGATGAGGCATTCATCATGGCCTTCAGCAATCAACTTGATTTTGAGCAGGATCTCACCACCAGTGACACATTGCTTGCCGACGCCATGATGCAATTGAAACCGAAGTCAGGAGCAGCGCTCATCGACGGTGTTGAATTTGCTATTGGACACCTCAAACGCATTGGGAAAAACCCCAACCGCGTACTGCTGGTGATCTCTGATGGCCGCAATGAGACGAGGAAGCCCGGCTCCGCGCTCTCAGCCCAGTTGCATGATGTCCGCATCGATTGCATCGGAGTCGATGTGGGAGGCAGCAGCGAACGCGATCTTCTGGAAAAGCTGGCCAGCTATTCCGGCGGCCACGCCACGTTTGCCTCTTCTCCTGATCAGGTGAGAAATGTGACCTCGCAGGTGGCGCAGACCATAGGAATTGAGCCGTAGCATTCAGCAATCAGCACTCAGCGCTCAGTCTCCTGAACAGCATCGCTGGCGTCAGATGCAATTCGGGCAGATGCAATTTCCGGATCTACCACAGCGTGGCGAGCCACAACCAAAACCTTTTACCGCAGAGCGTCCGTTCCGGCTATGCCGGAATGAATTACAGGTGGAAACACCCGATGTACAAAAGCGGCATGTATACGGTCAAGAGAACGGCTAAGTACATTGTTTTCAACAGTGGTCAAAAGTGTTTCCGGAGAGGACGCAAAGGACGCAGAGGAAGACAAGAGAAAAAAATTAAGAAGTTGGTTCAAGGCACATTTACCCACTTACCAAATTACTCATTTACCCAATCCGTCGAGGGGCTGAGTGCTGAGTGCTATTCTTATAAATCGTGCCCAGTAAGACCGCCAAACCGAGCCTGCCAAAATCCGATGTGATTGTTGTCGGCTCCGGGCCGAATGGGCTGGCAGCAGCCATCCGCATGGCCCAGGCTGGCCGGTCGGTGCTGGTGATCGAAGCAGAGGAGCAGCCCGGAGGCGGTGTTCGCTCCCAGGAACTCACGCGGCCGGGGTTCATCCATGATGTTTGCTCCTCGGTTTATCCCATGGCCGTTTCATCGCCTTACTTCAAAATTCTGCCGCTGCATGAGCATGGATTGGAATGGATTTATCCGCCCGCAGCGGTGGCGCACCCGCTCGATGACGGCACAGCAGCAGTACTTTATTCATCGCTCGAAGACACGGCCCGCCAGCTTGGCCCGGATGCCGGGAATTACAAGGCGCTGTTCTCAGATTTTGTTGCACGCTGGGACGAGCTAATCGAAGATGCTCTTGCGCCGCTACGCATTCCCAAACACCTGCTGCTTTATGCCAGGTTTGGCAAACATGCGATCCGCTCTGCCCGTTCGCTCGCTCGCGCCTACTTCAAGACGGAGCGCGCGCGGGCGCTCCTGAGTGGAATTGCAGCTCACGCCGTACTGCCGCTGGAAAAGCTGGCCACTGGAGGTTTTGCCTTAGTTCTGGCCATAAGCGGCCATGCCCGCGGATGGCCCTTCGCTCGCGGCGGCGCACAGCAGCTCACCAATGCGCTGCTCTCGCTGTTGCGCTCGCTCGGCGGGCAGGTGGTTACCGGCTACACGGTCGAATCACTGGATGAGTTGCCGCCCGCTCGCAATGTCTTTCTGGAAGTCACTCCACGGCAGTTATTGAAGATGGGCAGTGATCGTCTGCCCGAATCCTACAATCAACAACTGAGGAAATATCGCTACGGCATGGGAGCATTCAAGATGGATTGGGCGCTGGATGGGCCTGTTCCGTGGCGTGCTCCAGAATGTGCTCTGGCGGGCACACTCCATCTCGGCGGATCATTGGACGAGATCAGTGATTCGGAGCGGCAGGCTTGGCAAGGGAAGGCTTCTGATCGTCCTTTTGTTCTGGCTGCGCAGCCCTCAGTCTTTGATCCTTCGCGTGCTCCGGCAGGGAAGCACACGTTGTGGGCCTATTGCCACGTGCCCAACGGCTCTCAGCAGAACATGGTCCATGCCATTGAGAAGCAGATTGAGCGTTTCGCCCCCGGCTTTCGCGATTGCATTGTGGCCCGCTCGGTGCTGGCTCCAGCCGACCTGGAGAAGCACAATCCGAATCTGATTGGCGGCGATTTCAGTGGAGGCGCAGCTACGCTGGATCAATTATTCTTTCGTCCAACCGCCAGCATGTATAAAACACCCTTGCGTGGCGTCTATCTCTGTTCTTCTTCCACGCCTCCCGGCGGAGGCGTGCATGGAATGTGCGGATTTTATGCGGCCGAGGCGGCGTTGAAGGTGGATAAAAGTAGTTAGCACTTAGTATTTAGTATTTAGCAGTGTGTCCTTAATTAAAGCAGACTTTATCTCGTAATGGTTTCCTGAATAGTAAATCTAAGTACTTGCTTGCGCCGCCTGCTGTGTTTCCGGCGTGGGTTCCACCACAGTCAGTGTCGGTTCGCGGCCGGTGGCATTCAGTACTTCGCGCGTCATGCGGTCGTCTATCTCTGTAGCCTGTTCCAGCTCCACAGGATAGCGCACCATCACCTGCAATCCTGATTGCGTGATGTTCAGGCGGCTCTCCGGATGGAGCGCGGTGACCGAAACAACGCTAATGGCGCGCTCCATGCTGCGGTACTGCAACTCCATCTTCTCTTTGTAATCGGCAAAGATCTTCTGCACTGCGCCCATCATCTTCTCTTCTACTTTACGATAATCGCTGTTGGGCGGCAGCGTGAGCGATACTTCATGCCAGACGAAGTTGGTGCCCGGAACCTGCTTAAAGAGTCCTGCATCCGGCTGAAACACAACCGAGTTGGAGAAAGCGACAATGCGACCTGTCTGATGCAGGCTGGCGCCAATTTCCGCGATGTGCAGGCGCACCAGGCCGATATCGATTACGTCTCCGGTTACGCCTGAAACCTGTATACGGTCACCTACGCGGACGCCATATTTGCCGATCAGGAAGAAGTAGCCCACCACGGAAAGAATCAGGTTTTGCAAGGCTACCGCCATGCCTGCGGTCAGCAATCCGGCAAACGTGGTTACCGAGCCCAGTCCATTGGCCAGCGCCACTATGGTGATTACGATCACCAGCGGCCACACCAGGATGCGGCGCAAAAGCAGGAACTGGTGTCTGCGGCGGACATCGTGCACAAATTTGAAGGTCGCCTTGCGCCAGACTTCAGCCGCGCCCAGGATGCAGCCAAGGACCAGCGCGAGCACCACCAGGCGCATGAACAGGCTCTTCAGATGCGTGGAGTAATGTCCGGCCACATCATTGCGCCAGTTCTGTGCATTACGCTTGTAGATATCGAGCAGAATCGCCTCTTTGCTCAGTGGCAGGAGAGCGGCAGAAAGCTGCTTGAATTGAGCTGTAAGGCCCTCGACTTCCTTGCGCTCCTGCGCCAGCACCGTGGGATCCTGGGACTCGGGCTGCTGCGCCAGTTCATCACTGCGTTTTGCAAACTTGCGAATATCGGCAATCAAGGGCGTGCGCAGCTTTTTGGCTGCATCAGTGAGGGAATCAGTGGTTTTCAGGGACTCATCCAGAACGTGCAGCTTGCGCTTGAGTTCCGTTACTTCTGTGATCAAAGCAAGAATGCCGGAAGGCTCTTCCTTGCGTTCACCCGTGCTGCTGACGGCCGCCGCACCGGAAGCCGGGCCGGCAGGCTGCGATTTGGTTTCCGTGGTGAGCGCTGGAATGGTGTGCGCAAGCTCTTCGATTTGTGAGTGCAGTCCTCCTGAGCCTATCCCATTGGTGCTTACATTGTTGGCAAACTCGAACATGGTACGCACCGTGTCGCGGCGGGCCTGGGCCAGGTCGAGTTCTCCCTGGGTCTCAGAGATTTGTGATTCCAGTACCTTGCGCTTGCGTTCCGGGGCGCTATCAAGCTGCTTTTTGTAACCGTCGAGCTCATGCTGGAGATCGAGAACGCGCTGGTTGGCTTTGGCCAGAAGATCGGCCAGGTTCTGATACTGCGGATTCACCGGCTGGCCCTGCGTACCCGCAGGATTGCCCAGGAGTTGGGCCTGCACCCGGGCGTAGTCGAAGGACAGCCGCAGCACCTGCTCAGCGAGCTGGCGATTGTCGTTCAGAAAGACTTCGTCGTTGGGCTCGTTGACCAGCTCCTGCTGCACATTCAATTGCCGATACCATGTGACCGCCTGGTTCAGAAAGGCGATCACGTCTTCCGGACGGTTCTCATTGCCGGCGGCAAGCACTATTCCGGTAAACGCCACTGCTGTGAGCAGAACCATAGTGAACGGCCTGCAGAAAATCTTTTTGAGCATTCATACTATTGTCCCAAATCACAGGGAAATTGCCATAAGGTGAAAGGGCTAATACCATTTGCTCATGAAATCGCTGATGACGCTGATCTGACTGACGAACGCTGATTGGCCAACATGGTTCTGGCCTCGGGGTATGTTTTTGATTTTTGCTTCCTCCGCTGACTCTGTTCCTCTGTACTTCTAAGTGCTTTTCCTCTGTGTTCTTTGTGAAACCTTTGTGCCCTCTGTGGTAAGGTTTTTGGGTTTGGTTGCGGCCCTAAGCGGCGCGGGTTCTACCCTGAGACTGCTGTCCTCTCCAGATGTTGCCGCGCAACGCGAAGGCGATCAGAGCCGGAATTCCCAACACGGCAGCGGTCTTGATCACTGATCCGGCAGTCGATCCTTTGCGCCAGCCACCCCGGACGTCATTGCCAAAATCAACTTCATCAAAGAGATTGCCTGAGGTTTCCGGGGCTGTTCCTTCTCTTTCCATATAAGCCTTGTGACTGCGGGTGGCCATCTGGTGCTCCATCAACCTGGGAGCAACTCTGCGCACGGCCCGCCCTACCTTTCCGCGGCTGCCCACGATTACCTCATCTTTGGGGTTGAGCGCAACCTCGTAAATAGCATCGATGACCTCCTGGGGGTCATAAACAGGCGGAATCGGAGCCACCGGCTTGCCGGTGTGATTGGCTGCATGCTGGAAGAAAGGAGTGTCCATGGAGGTAGGCATGACTGTGCACACATGAACATTTCTTTCATGGTTGGCCTCCAGTTCCTGGCGCAGTGACATGTCCAGTCCGCGAACGCCGAATTTCGAGGCGCAGTACGAAGCAAAATACGGCGCTGCCTGCACTCCGGCAAATGAGCCTACATTGATCAGCGTGCCGTGTCCCTGAAGCCGGAATTGCTTCAGCGCTATATGAGAGCCGTACAAGCAGCCCAGCAGGTTCGTCCGGATGACCTGTTCGTGCTCTGCAATGGGTATTTCGTCGAAGCGGCCGTAGGTGGCCACGCCTGCGTTGTTGATCCATACATCGATGCGGCCAAAGGCGCGTAACGCCTCCTCTTCCAGGCGCTCCACGTCCGGGCGATGACTCACATCGGTTTCCACTGCCAGCACACCCACGCCCCGCCGTGCACAGCTTTTAGCCAGCTTCTCCAGCACGTTTTTGCGCCGCGCTGCCAGCACCACGTGCGCACCGCTGCGCGTGAATTTTTCTGCTACTCCCTTGCCAAAACCGCTGGACGCTCCGGTAATGACCACCACACGATTGCGTAGTTCTGCCATGATCTGCTCCTTGTATGAATATCTAGAAATGGATGGAGGGCGGGAAGAGCGGGATGTCCTTATTTCTGTGGAAACTGCGGCACGGGTTTGCCTGAGAGAAAGCACGCGATCATCTCGTTGACCGCCTCAGGCGCATCCTGCTGCACCCAGTGAGAGATGCCAGGCAGATAACGCAAGGTAAGATCCTTCACATAACGGTCGGTGCCGTATGTGGTGCTTTTATCCAGAGCGACATCTTCCTCGCCCCAGAGCATGAGCGTGCGTGTCTCGATAACAGGGAAGCCGTCGCGCATTCCGCGCCGCGCGCCGCCTCCGCGGAAGAGTGCGCGATACCAGTTCACCATGGCCGTAGCCGCCCCCGGAGAGAGAACGTTTTCGCGAAATATGTCCAGCAGGTCGCGAGGGAATTGCTCAGGATGAGTGGAGCTGCGCAGAATCATGTTGCTGATGGCTTTAGCGTTGTGCCGGGTCAGCATTCGCTCCGGCAGCCAGGGCAATTGGAAGAAGAAGATGTACCACGATTTCAGGAACTGCTTCGAACGGTACAGCCGGTCCAGATAGCATTTGGGATGCGGAACATTCAGGATAATCAGTGCGCTCAGCGGACGCACCTGGCGAATGGCGAAATTCCATGCCACCACCGCTCCCCAATCATGAGCGATCAGGACTGTCTCTTTTGCGCCGGACGCGTCAATCAATCCGGCCACGTCGTCCCGAAGTTTTTCCAGCGCGTACTCCTGAATTCCCTGAGGACGGCTGGATTTTCCATAGCCCCGCTGATTGGGCGCCCACGCGCGATAACCCAGCCGCGCCAGCATCGGCAACTGCCTGCGCCACGAGAGCGCGTGTTCGGGAAAGCCATGCAGGCATAAAGCCAGTTTGTCACCGCTTCCACAGGTGAACACTTCGAAAGTCTGCCCATTGGCCTGAATGGACTCAGACTCGATTGGTGGCTCCGGAATGGCCTGGGCTGACATGAGCAACTCTAAGGTGAGTTCTTCGCTGGTTGAGACAATGCCGATTGTGTATGGGCTTTGCGATAAGGTTCAAAATCAGCCCATATCCGTTCTACGGTTGCCGCATCCACAACTCTTGTGATCGGGGTATTCGGCTCTTTTTCAGAGAAGACTTCCAGCGCTACGGTGCCGCAGGAAGGTGAAAACGCATCCGGCAAGTAGGTATAGACGCCTCTGAAAGTGGTATCTACAGTTCTGCCGCGCTGGTCATGCAGGTCGTAGTGTCCCTTGCCTGGATGGACCGGCAACACTTCCTTGCCGCCACAGAGCAGCCGCATGCGCTGAAAGCCATTCTTGAATTTCACGCTCCACATGCGGCTGTATTTCGGGTCCACGTAGATATACACCAGAGGACTATAGGATTGTGCTTCTTCAAGAGTTGTCTCTCCCGGCTTGACCTGTGACGTATCGCCTTTACGTTCCGCTGCCTTGCGCGCGGCCGCCATCTCCTGCTGGTGACGTGCCATATAATTGAGCACCGGCGTGATGAACCAGACTTGAAATTGATCCATGTTCAGTTCGTAGGGTTTTCTCTCCAGTTTTTCCGTTTCCAGCATGGTCCGCAAAAACTCAGCGGGAAATTTGTCGCTTGGGTCCACAGGCAGCAGTTCGGTGGAGGGCGGGGTGCCGGTTACCTTCTTGCGGGCTTCGGCAATCAGTGGCTGTGCATCTTCGATAGGAATGATTTTCGCCAGCTTTTGCAGCAACGCACTGGTAAGTCCAGCGACTTCGCCTTTCAGCGTGAACAGCGGTCCGCCGGAATTCCCATGATTCACGCTTAGATCACTGGTAATGGAATCTGGTTCGATCTTGCTGATCACCCCTGTGGTCAATACTTTGTCATGGCCAAAGGGATTCCCGATGGTGAAGACCCGTTCGCCCACAGCAATGGACGAAGCTCCTTTTGCAGATAGCGGAGCCATGACCGCTTCCGGAAATGCCGAAGGGTTTGCCCACAGGACGGCAATATCTTTATCAGGATTGGCGGCCAGCAGTTTTGCGCGTACCTTGCGTTTCTCATCGAATTGTACTGCCAGATAATCGGAAGATTGCACCACATGATTGTTGGTAAGGATCAATCCCGCAGGATCGACGAAAAATCCCGATCCCAGGCCGCGTTCCGAGTAAACCGTGACGACGGAGTTCTTGAGCTTATCGAAAAGTCCGGTCAAATCTCCGGAATCGCCGGTCGCAGAAGCAGCTTGCGCTGATGCAGTCGCATTGTCGTTGCTGAGTTCCAGTGTCTGCTCCGTGCCGGAGATTACGATCTCCTGGCTCCATGTATAGCTCTTCCCCTGGAATTCAGTGGCTTGCGGAGTGGTGAGCCGGTATTTACCTGGCCGCAGTCTGGTTTCTGCTTTGCCGTCGAATCCGGTTTTGAGCGTGATTTCCTGGGCAGAGGGAGTGTCCAGAGGCTTCAGCGCCAGGGCGAGCCGTGGCACCGGTTTCTGGTTCAGGTCTTTATCCACCAGCACAGCATGCACGCTGAATCTAACTATTTGATCCTGTGCAGCACAGAGTGACGCCAGCACCAGAACCAATGCCCAAACGATTCTTTTATTCATAGAATGCGACCTCTTGAGGAAATTGGAACACAAGCGCAGCCGTGCTGGCTCTGGATGGCGAGACCCCGGCATGAAAGATCCTGGGGACAGTTGTACCTGTCCGGACTCTTGTATTTTCATGGTTAAGATAGATAGTGTATTCCAGGATGCAATCGTTTCAAGGATTTTTCTCTAAAGAGGTTCTGTTCCCTGGCTTTTACGGGCATCAACAATTTTGTATCTTCCTGAACGGGGAGCCGTCAAAATACTCATGCAGACCATCAACCTTGCTCAAAAGTTCGCGCAGTTCAACGATTATTACAGCCCGAAAATTGTGGGTGAATTGAACAACTTTCAGGTGAAGCTGGTAAAGCTCAAAGGCGACTTCATGTGGCATCACCATGACGCCGAAGATGAATTGTTCATGGTCATGGAGGGTGAACTGCACATGAAGATCCGCGATGCAAAAGGCGTGGAGCGCGAACAGATCATCCGTCCCGGAGAATTCATCATCATTCCCCACGGCGTGGAGCATTTTCCTTCAGCGCCCGAGGAAACCCACATCCTGCTGCTGGAACCGGCCACCACCTTGAACACCGGCAACATTGAGAATGAACGCACCGTGGCGAATCCGGAGAAGCTTTAGCTTAATGCCACTTACTTTGGGAAGACCATGCTGTATCCCAATGAGAGATGTCATCCGGAACGCCGGTTAAGCTCACGCGCGTTTTGGTGTGGAGGGCGTGAGTAGGGCGGAGGAATCTGCTCCGCTGAAAGTCATTTTTGATATCAATCCATGCTGGAATTGAAGCGAGAAATCCTCCTGCAGGAGGATATGCTTGTTTGCATCTTAGAAACCGCTCGCTTGAGATATTCCTTTCAGGCTGCGCCGGCAGCTTTCGCCCTGGGCACCAATGCCGGACGAGGTGTAGTGCGGTTCATCTCGCGCATTACGGCAGCGAAGTAAGCCGTGTCTTCATTACCTATGAAGCGGTTGAATACAAACTGAAAAGCAGCCAACGCAATACCAAAAGGAAGAGCAAACAGCAGAATATCAGTGAGCAATGTCATACAACTCACTCCTTGATCTCAGGGGATCTCAAGTATGCATTGCTTTGGTTTGCTGTGATCAGAAAAAATTACCTTAGTTCTAAAGAAGCACTCAGCCCCTGAACATCCTCGTTGAACTGCAAGGGCGATCCGGGCAGATGCATTTGTGATTACGCAAAGGGCGCAAAGGAAGCAGAGGACGCAAAGGAAGCAAGTGGGGATGACTTAAGAAAAGCTGGACGGCATTTCTGCCGTCCAGTCTAGTCCAGTCCAGCTTTAGTGGCTACTTGTTGCCGACGCTGGGGGTTTCGGTCTTGGGTTCAACGGGTTTGCCGTCAGCGTCATAGACTTCCAGCGTGCCGTATTTGGCGACTGCTTCGCGGACCTGCTTGGCATCGCCTACCACCACAAGCTGCAGGTGATCGAGGTCCACATACTTCTTTGCGGTACGCTGCACTGTATCGGCATCCACTTTGGCTATCTGGTCGGAATAGATATCCCAGTAATCCTGCGGCAGGCCGTAATATTTCGTCTGCATCCAGCTACCGAGCACAAAAGCTGGACGCTCCACCTGCAGCGCGAAGCTGGAAACGATCGAACGCTTGGCGTCTTCCAACTCTCCCTGAGGCACCCTTTCATCGCGGATGCGCTTGAATTCGTACATCAACTCATGCAGAGCGCCATCGGTGACAGCGTTTCTCGCCTCTGTATTAGCGGCAAAGGTGCCTGGGAACAGATTGGCGCTTACACGGCTGTAAGCCCCGTAGGTGTATCCCTTTTCTTCCCGTAGATTGAGGAACAGGCGAGCGGTCGAGTTGCCGCCGAGCACGCGGTTTACCACGAAGAGCGGAATGAACTCAGGATCAGAGCGGCGCAGTGATAATCCTCCCGCAAGAATGTTGCTCTGTACGGAACTAGGACGGTCAACCAGATAAACTCTGGCTGGCCCAGGTGGAGCGATTGGGGATGGCTTCATGGCGGAACTCGGCCTGGGTTTCCATGCACCAAAGTATTTTTTCGCTAGTTCCGTTGCCTGAGCCACGGTGATGTCACCGGCAAATCCCAAGATAGCGTTGTTGGGCGTGTAATTAGCATCGTGGAACTTCTTCAGCGCTTCCGGAGTGGCTTTCTGCAACGAGTCGGCCGTGGTCGACTGGATAGCCGCAGGGAAATCACCATAGACCGCCTGGGCAAACCTTTCGCGCGCCAGGAATCCAGGATTCGAACGCAACTGTATCAATCCAGCCTTTTGCTGGCGGACGTATCTTGCCAGTTCATCCGTGGGGAAGCTGGGATTCAACACGATGTCGCTTATCAGTTCCATCAGCTTGTCTGCCGATGAACTCAGGCCCGAACTATCGATACTGGTGTAATCATTGCCGAAAACCGCACCGGCGCGGAATGTGGCGCCCAGTTCATCCAGCTCTGTGGCAATCTGAACGCTGGTGCGTTTACCTGTGCCTTCGCGCAGCAGGTCGGCGGTAAATGAAGCCAGGCCCGGCATTTCTTTGGGATCGGAAAGTGCCCCTGACTTGATCCACAACGAACAATCAATAGTTGGAAGCTTGTGCTGTTCCAGTACCAGTATGGTCAGTCCATTCGGCAGTTGAACTTCTTTCGGATGAGGCAGCTTGACCTTCAGAATTTCATTATTGACCGGCACCCGGTTCAGGCGTTCGATCTTCGAGGGCAGCGGCTTGGCTGCTTCAGGCGTCTGCTGGGCAAAGGCGCACAGCCCGCCCAGGATCAGAATCATCAGCGACAGTATTTTTCTCTGCATGGCGTCTCCTTACTGCATTCCCACGCTGCCGGCCGCAGCGCGGCCGCCAGGAAGCGTAGTGACTACGGAACGGTGCTCGGTCACCAGGTATTTCTGCGCCGCTGTTTTCACCTGTTCCGGCGTGACTGCGGCAATTTTGTCGTAGAGAGTGTTGATCAGGTTGGGATCGTTGAAATAAACCGTGTAGGTGCCGATGCGGTTGGCCAGAAACAGGGAAGAGATGCGGGACTCGATCTCCTGTCGCAGGAACTGTGTATGCACCTTGGCTATCTCCTGCGGCGTCGGGCCATCTTTCTGCAGAGCTTCAATTTCGACATAAAGAGCTTGTTCAAGGTCTTCGACCTTGATTCCCGGACGGGGAACGGCTATCACCTGAAAGAGGGAAGGGCCACGGCGGTTCTCAATTCCGGCAAATGCATTCAGAGCCAACTGCTTCTCGCGCACCAGGTGTTGGTAGAGCCGGGAGCTGCGTCCTTGTGAAAGTATCTGGCCCAGCACTTGCAACGCAAAAAAGTCGGCGGTATTGCCTGCCGGTGCATTCCAGGCTGCACGGACTTGCGGAAGCCGTGCCAGCGGGTCATTGATGGTTTTGCGCCGCTCCTTATCGTGCGGAGCCTCGGTCATATCCACCGGCGGAGGCGCAGGCTGGCGAGGGATGCCGCCAAAGTACTTTTTCACCTTGGCCAGGGTGGTGGCTGGATCAAGATCGCCAGTCAACACCATCACTACATTATTAGGAGCGTAATAGATGCGGAAGAATCCCTTCACGTCATCCAGGCTCGCGGCGTTCAGATCTTCCATGGAACCGATGACCGAGTGATGATAAGGGAAGCTGTCATAGACCATGGCTTCCAGCTCTTCATCGGATTTTCCGTAAGGCTGGTTATCTACCCGCAACCTGCGCTCTTCCTGCACCGCGTTGCGCTGGTTGTCCAGATTGGCCTGGTTGATATTCAGCGCCTTCATGCGGTCTGATTCCAGGAACAGCGCCATGTCCAACTGGTTCTTCGGCAGCTCTTCAAAATAGTTTGTCTGGTCATTATTGGTGCTGCCGTTGAGCGTGCCACCGTAATTCTCGATCAGCATGCCGTGTTCGCCCTTGCCCGCATTAGCCGATCCTTCGAACATCATGTGCTCGAACAGGTGAGCAAAGCCGGTGCGGCCCGGTTTCTCGTTGCGGGAGCCGGTGTTGTAGGTCAGCGAGATGGAAAATACAGGTGCAGAGTGATCGGGCGCGATGATTACCCGCAAACCGTTGTCAAGCGTGGTATCGGAGAATTGGAGTTTTGGCAGCTTCGACTGGGCCAGCGCCAATGAACCGATTACCAGCAGTGCGCATAGAAGTACCTTCTTACGTAAGCCTCTCAAAACACACCTCTGACGGAGAGATTTAGGAACTTAGGATGGACGCAACAGGTTACCCCATATGGACGGGAAAGCAACAGGAAAGTGAGCCATTGTCAGGCTAAAATGCGTCTTCCGGAATCACAACAAATCCGAATTTACCGCAAAGGGCGGGAAGGGCGCGAAGGTAACAAGAGAGAGAATCGAACGGCGGTATCCGGCGTTCTTGCAAGGTATATTGAAGGTGCATGACCTCTGGCTTTCAATGCGCCGGCTGCGGGGAGTGGAACGAAACCGTGGTGGACATCTCTGCGGGAATGCGGCAGAGCTACGTCGAAGACTGCCAGGTTTGCTGCAAGCCTAACATCCTTGAGGTCACCTGGGACATGTCAGCCGGAGAGTACACCATTCGCGCCGAACTGGAATGAGCGCTGCTCAGGCTGTCCCTGGAGAGAAGTCCTGCCGTGGATACAGCAATGTGTGCAGACGTCCCAGCAGCCACTGCGCCACTACTGTGTTGAGGCTGAAGTGAAGCTGAAGATCAGGTAAATCCAGCACCTTCCATTTTCCTGCGGAGTGTATGAAGGGTTTGCCCTGGACATCAAGGGCTCGGAATTCTATTTCTCCGTGGTGGATGCGGTATTCGTTGACCGGGGAACCGTTCTCAGATGGGATTCGCAACAGGTCGGCAGATAGATGCAACGGCAACATTTGGCGCTCCTTGGGCAGACAAGGTAAGGCTGGGCTGGTACCCGCCCATGCCTTTATGACTCGCATTCGAGCCTGCAATTAGAAACTTAGATGCCTATCGTGTGTAAGAGAGGGTTGTCTCATCACCACAGGAAATCGAGCAGCTCCGCACGGGAAATCGCCAAGAGCACCAAAATCGCCGTAATTGGCAGAATTGACAGGAGAGGCGGATGGCATTCATTTGCCAGTTTCATAGCACAGCAGAGCCGCAAAGATTTTATGGACGGCCTTCTGTGCGGAAGAATGCCCGCAAATGCAAAAGAATTTGAAATGACAATGGCGCGGATACAATGAACAGCATGGAAATTCAGGGCAAGACTGCAATGATTACCGGTGGAGCTTCAGGCTTGGGCGCCGCCACCGCCCGCATGCTGGCTACGGCAGGAGCGCGCGTCCTCATCGCTGACGTGAATGAGACCGCAGGCCAGGCATTGGCGCAGGAGCTTGGAGCGCCAGCCGCCTTTATCAAAGTGGATGTGACGCAGGAGCAGGAAGTCCAGCGGGCAGTGGAGCAGTTGAACAATTTGCATATCCTGGTGACGACTGCCGGAATCGGCGTGGCGGAAAAGCTGATTGGCAAGAATGGCATTCACGACCTGCAGAAGTTTGTGCGCGTGATCCAGGTGAACCTGATTGGGACATTTGATGTCGTGCGCCGGGCCGCCAATCTCATGAGCGCCAACGCTCCTGATGCCGACGGCGGGCGCGGCGTAATCGTGATGACCGCCTCGGTCGCTGCCTATGAAGGCCAGATTGGCCAGCCCGCGTATTCCGCTTCCAAGGGTGGGATCGTCAGCATGACTCTGCCGCTGGCACGCGAGTTGGCGCGCCAGGGCATCCGCGTAATGACGATTGCGCCGGGTATCTTCCACACGCCATTGCTGGGCACGCTGCCGGAAGCAGCCATGCAATCATTGAGCGAACAGGTGCCGTTTCCCAAACGGCTGGGTCAGCCCACCGAATATGCCGCACTGGTTCGCCACATCATCGAGAACAACATGCTGAACGGCTCGACCATTCGCATTGACGGAGCGATCCGCATGGCAGCCAAGTGATTAGAATTTAGTAAATGGGTAATTTGGTAAGTGGGTAAATTGAAGACGTGAAGACGGTAGGTTTCATTGACCCAATCACCAGATTACCCAATTGCCTAATTACCCATTTACCAAGTTTCTTTGATCCAACGCTGATTTCAGGAGACATCATGCACCGTCCTCTTTTTGAACCGGAACATCAGGTCTTTCGCGATAGTTTTCGTTCATTTGTCGAGAATGAAATCCTGCCGTTTCATGCACGCTGGGAGGAAGAGGGAATCGTCCCGCGTGAGATCTGGAACAAAGCAGGCGAGAACGGCTTCCTCTGCATGGATGTAGAAGAGAAGTACGGGGGCGCAGGCATTTCCGACTTTCGTTACGACTCTATTGTGATCGAGGAACTGGCAAATACTGGGGCCAGCGGAGTTTATTTTTCTCTGCACACTGACGTGGTAGTTCCGTATATCACCAATTACGGCACCGAGGAGCAAAAGCAGCGCTGGTTGCCCAGGATGGCTGCCGGTGAATGGATCGGCGCCATCGCCATGACTGAACCGGGAGCAGGCAGCGATCTCGCCGCGCTCCGCACGACGGCTGTCCGGCGCGGTAACTGCTACATCGTCAATGGGCAGAAGACCTTCATCAGCAACGGAATTCTCAATGACATTGCCATCGTGGCCGTGAAGACCGATCCGCAGGCCGGGCATAAAGGCATCTCGCTGCTGGTAGTGGAACGCGGGACTCCGGGGTTTGAACGCGGCAACCAGTTCCACAAAATGGGTCTTCATGCGCAGGATACAGCCGAGTTGTATTTCTCTGATGCGCAGGTCCCGGTTGAGAACCTGCTGGGCGCTGAAGGCCAGGGATTCAAGCTTTTGATGAAGGAGTTGCCGCGCGAACGGATGTCGCTTTCCGTGGGCGCTATCGCCGGCGCCCGCGCCGCATTCGACCTGACCTTGAAATATGCCAAAGACCGCAAAGCCTTCGGGCAGCCCATCGGCTCATTTCAGCACTCAAAATTTCTTTTTGCGGAGATGCATACGGAGATCACCATAGGCCAGACCTTCATTGACCAGTGCATCCTGGACTTGAATGCGGGGACGCTCACCAACGACACCGCGTCCATGGCAAAGTGGTGGACCACGGAATTACTGAAGCGCGTAGTAGACCACTGTGTGCAGTTGCATGGCGGCTACGGCTACATCATGGAGACACCCATCGCCCGCCGTTATCTCGATGCCCGCGTCGCCACCATCTTCAGCGGCACCACGGAGATCATGAAAGAAATCATCGGGAGAGGGCTGGGGTTGTAAGTTATGACAATAATTTAGCCACTATTCCAGCAAGGCAATCCTGGAAAACATGCAGCATCATTCCCGGAAGCAGGCTACCGCTCTTTTGCGCCAGAACACTCATCAAGACACCGAATGCGAATTTTTCCACTAATCCTGAGATTGTCTGGTTATATCCATGGGCCAAGGCGAAGATGAATGCCTGGATAATGACTGCAAGCGCCAAGCTTCCGGTGAACCGGTGGATCTGAGTTTGCAGGTACCCGCGACACATAAATTCCTCCCCGATCCCTGCTCCTAGAGCGATGACAAGAAACACCATCAACTCTTGTCCGGTGCCTGGCAGACTGTAATGATGATCCTTGTAGGCTGGTCCAAACAGAACACTAATCAACACCATGAACATTGAGATAAAAAAATAACCAAAAGCCAGTTTCGCGTCGCTGATGACATCTTCGCTGGTTTTCCATAAGCGTCCGACAAGGCTCAGGATCGAAGTTCGTTTAAGAAACAGGCCCAGGCATACAAATAGGATCACGAGCCATTGAACTTCAATTTGCACGATGTACACCATCACACGATCGGCATTTTTCAACAATGCACCCAGGCTTGAGAAACCGGGCATCCTGGACAATGGAAGAACTAAGAATGCTATGACCAGCCAGGTATGCCACAGGGGCGCTACTAAATCGTTCTTAAGGACGTCTTTACTCTGGGTGACGTTCTGGGGTTGAAGCACGGTTCCCGGCTGCATCTCCGCTCCTGTTTATAAGATAGTGCGACTTCCGGGTGAAGCGTTTCAGATATTTGACGACCTGCTCTCGAGGGCGAAGATTTTTTCGAAGAAACAGCAGATCACCCTGACTGTGAGACAAGCCTGCAGGGACTCTGTTACTTTGGGTGTAGATGATTTCTCTGTCGAATATCAATAAACAATATGGCAAGCAGTTGGTTTTTATTGACGCTTCCTTTCAACTGAATCCAGGCGAAAAGGTAGGGCTGGTAGGTCCGAATGGAGCGGGAAAGACCACGCTTTTCCGCATGATTGTAAGCGAAGAGTCGCCGGACGAGGGCGAGGTCACCGTCCCGAGGAAGATCACCATTGGCTATTTTCGCCAGGATGTAGAGGAAATGAAAGGCCGGTCCGTGCTGGATGAGGCTATTGCGGGCAGCGGGCGGGTCGGCGACCTTCATCATGAACTGGAAGACCTGCAACATGCGATGGAAGATCCGGAGCGGGCAGACGAGATGGAGCGCATTCTGGAACGCTTCGGCGAGGTGCAGGAGGAATACGAACATCTCAATGGCTACGCCCTGGAAGCGCAGGCACGCGAGGTGCTGCACGGGTTGGGATTCAAAGACGAACAGATCGATGGCGACGTGGGGCTGCTCTCCGGAGGATGGAAGATGCGCGTAGCGCTGGCGCGGGTCTTGCTGGGGCGTCCGGACGTGCTGCTGATGGACGAGCCCACAAACCACCTCGACATTGAATCGATCATCTGGCTGGAGCAGTTCCTCAAGTCTTATTCGGGTGCGCTGCTCATGACTTCCCATGACCGCGAGTTTATGAACCGGCTGGTATCGAAAATCGCAGAGATCGATCAGGGCGAGGTCGTGGTTTACTCCGGGAACTATGACTTTTACGAGCGTGAGCGGGCCATCCGTGAGGCCAACCAGCAGGCGGCGTTCGCGCGGCAGCAGTCCATGCTGGCGAAAGAGCAACGCTTCATCGACCGCTTCAGGACCCACGCAGCCAAAGCCGCACAGGTGCAAAGCCGCATCAAGGCGCTGGATAAAATCGAAAAAATCGAGCTGCCTAAGAAGCGGCAGGTGGTGAAATTCCAGTTTCGTGTCCCGCCGCGCTCAGGGGAGCAAGTGGCGATCATTGAGGATGTACACAAACGCTACGGCTCGCGGGTGATCTATAACGGTTTCAATCTTACCGTGCGGCGGGGAGAGCGCTGGGCGGTGATGGGAAGGAATGGAGCAGGGAAGACGACTCTGCTCAAAATGATTGCCGGAGCGGTGGCACCGGATTCTGGAACTGTCCGGCTGGGTGCAAGCCTCACGATGGGATATTTCGCGCAACAATCGCTGGACGTGCTTGATCCCGATCTCACGATCATCGAGCAGTTGCAGCGCGATTTTCCGCATGACGGTCTCGGTTCCCTGAGGACGCTGGCGGGGGCATTCCAGTTTTCCGGCGATGATGTAGATAAGAAGATACGGGCACTCTCGGGTGGTGAGCGATCGCGGCTGGCAATTGCCCGGATGCTCTACAATCCGCCCAATCTCCTGGTGCTGGATGAGCCGACCAACCATCTCGATCTGGCAACCAAGGAGATGCTTGTAGAGGCGCTCAAAGATTTTGAAGGAACCATGATCTTTGTATCGCACGATCGCATGTTCCTGCGCGGACTGGGTTCTCGGGTGCTGGAGCTGGGCGGCGAAACTGGCATTGAGCCACCGCAGGTCTATCCGGGATCCTATGTAGAGTACGTGCAGAAGATGGGCCATGAAGCGCCGGGAATTTATCACTAACCGGTGCAATTTGCGATAGCATCATGCGATGGATTACTGGTTCCCGCTTGAAACCAGGCGTTTGCTGCTGCGCGAACTGACAGCCGCCGATGAAGCTGACGTGCATGAGTATGCGTGTGATCCCGAGGTCACGCGCTTTCAGCCCTGGGGCCCGAATACGCCGCAAATCACCCACCAGGTAATTCAAAATTGGATGGAGCAACAGCAGCAATGGCCACGCGAGGAAGTCAATCTGGCCATTGAACTCAAAAGTGAACGCAAGCTGATCGGCGTTATCACCTTTCGGGTTAAAAACGATATAAACCGCAGTGCGGATTTCGGATTCGCATTGAACCGGCGTTACTGGAACCAGGGCTATGCCACGGAAGCAGCGCGCGCTGTTATCGATGCAGGGTTTCGCTCGCTCAAGCTACACCGCGTCTGGGCCGGATGCGATACGCAAAACATTGGCTCATACAGAGTGATGGAAAAACTCGGAATGAGGCGGGAAGGTTGTTTGCTCAAAGATATGTGGCAAAAAGGCGCGTGGCGCGATTCGTATCGTTATGCCGTGCTGGAAGAGGAGTGGCTGAAGTAGAGGACACATTCATCCGCTTGAATAAAGAGCAAGCTAAGGTCAGGGGCAAAATCATTGATCGGATCGAACTCTCTTCCGATCTGGAGTTGTTTGAAATCACCGTCGCGTTTCAAGACAAGACCACGCTCACTTTCATCATTGAAACGTGCCTTGTAGCTTTTCCTGTTCTCGCTGATTGGATAGACGGGGAAGAGAAACTTCTCAAGCGGTACAAGCCTGTACACAGCAAGGTTCCCCGCACGTGACAGCACACTAGCCGCACTTTCAGCCCACCTGACACATGGGCATTTTTATTGCCGCTGAATTGCTGCATTTACCTTGCTCCGAATCCAATCCGATACAGTTTGATTACTGGCCTTTGCTGCTGCTGTTACAAGTTTCAAATCAGTGGCATTGAATCTCACAGGCACGATGCGCCCTTTTGCCTCTCCCTTTGGAAGTTTTGGACGACCGACTTTTTTAGTTTTCTGCTGGCTCTGCATTCCTGTACTCCTGAATGATTGCTGCCCTCACTGCTGCTTGTGGCGAAGTGACGGGGTAAAGATGAAGAATCGTTACATGCTTTTTGAGTTTCTGCGGGTTATCAGTTTCATGCGACGCACGCATAAACTTTGTCTGTTTTTGGATGGCCTCTCAGGTGGAACACTTCTATAATTCCTTCCCAAACTGTCTGCCCCTGGAATTGCTCTTTTACCATCTCCTGACATCAATATTGTATTACATAATTGGTGCCTCTCAAGTGCTATCCGATCTGAAATTGACAGAATGGCATCCTGTCTACTTTTCCCTCGAAAAATACCGTGACCCACATAGGCGCTGATTCAGACCATACGGGGCTTAAAATTAGAATCCTAAATTGCCGCTCCGATATGCGCTGGTTGTTGAACATTCCAGCACTTCCACCCATACCCAGCGGGACAAGGAATGTTGCACTGGCTTCTGATATGGGAAAGTCACAGGTAGCCGTGACCTGAACGGGGCTACGCATTTTCCTTGTGGTCATGACATATTCCATCTTCGGCATTCCCGGTCGTAAATCATGCGATACCGGATAAATTCCTACTTCCGAAGATTCGCTGCTTGCGCTATCCCCAGTCACTACTCTTGGCCTTTGCCTAATTTGCGCAATTTTTTCGGGGCGAAATATATCAGCCAAAGGCTTCGTATCAATTTTGTTTTCAATGTTTACGTTAGGTGGATGTTCGGTATTTCTTTCAATCCGCGCCAGCAATGCGCTATTTTCGCGCTGCTGATTGGTGGAACGTACAGTCTGCCATGCAATTAAACCTATAGCCGCTGCTACGCAGAAGGCAAAACCATACTTAAAGCGGCTGATCTGTTTCGGATCGCTTTGAGGGTGTAATGTCACATGCACCCCCAAATAACCCATAAGGGCCGTAATGAGAGCAAGGCCAACGGCAATCGCAATATCCATCCACATAAGGCAAGGGTACGCCCGAAGCTATAAACGATAAAGGATTTTTGTGTTACGGTAATTGTGGATAGTATGGATGGCCTGTGGAAAACCCGCCGCAATCCCCTTTTGCCCTGCCATCTCCCGCCACTGCCCCCGATCTCCCGCCAACCACTTAGCAGTAGTCCTACAGGCAAATTAGGACACTATCGGCGCTTGCTTGATTTCATTACAACGACACAAGGGAGGGAGCATGGAGTGAACGAGGCAGCAACGTTGTCCACCCCAAAAAGTCACAGCCTCTCAGGATGACAAAAAGGTGACGCTTGCCCGGGATGCAAAAAAGTGACGCTGCGCTTGGATGAGAAACTGGGGTGTTTTTATTCACCCCCGCTCGAACCCACGCTCGCCGTAGCCGGTTGCACTGCCGCCTCGCGCACCAGGATGGGCAGGCGCGGGAATGAGAAGGTTCCTCCGGCGTCGTCGATCACATTAATCTGGCAGGTGTAGAGACCCGGCTTGAGCTGATTCAGAGGCACATCAAACTGAAATACCGCGGCCTTGCGTTCAGGAGCATTGAGCTGGCGCGCTTCTATTAAGGGGGTCTCAAACGCTTTCACCTTGCCATTGAAGAATTCAATGCTGGTCAGCAGGTGAATGGGGTTCTTTATCTGAGGGGCCTTCTCTTTGCCTTCGGCAGGAGCGGGTGTTTCCGGCGCCTTATCTTTGGCGGGCTCATAGACCTCATAGAGCAGGTACATGTGCTGGTCGGGGGTGAAGACGTGAGCAATGTTCGGAATCAACTCGCTGCCATCGCGCACCAGCGGGTTCTGGCCTTTCTTGCTGGTATTTTCCCTGCGCTGGCTGGCCAGCACCACCGAACTCATCTTCAGCGGCGCTTTCCTGATATCGGGAATAGTGAAGTCGGTTTCGAATGATCCGATTTTTCCGCCTTCGTTCTCCCGCACAACAAACTTGAAGTGATATTTGCCGGGCGTGAGCATGAAGCCGGTGGTGTACTCCACGTTCTTACGCCGCACTTCCTGCGAAGCATCCACGGCGAGCTTCACCGTTTCGCGCACGCTGCTGATCGGGCGCTTCAACTCATCGAGCACCTGTCCGATCACATCGAGAGTGGCTTTGTCTTTATCCCCGCCCTTAGTAAACGGGATTTGCGAGCCCGGCACCACCAGAGAAACAGGAATGTAGAAGCGGCTGTCATCCATACGGAAATAAGAAGCGGCCATGTAGACGGCTACATCAGTGCTCGAGAGTTCTGAGGCCAGCTCTTCGTCGAGTTGCCGCTCTTTATCTTCAGTATTGAAGTGCTTGTAATCCTTGGGCGCGTAATAGCCCTTGCGGAATTCCAGATTCACGCCGGGACGGTTGATCTTTACCTGGATATGGCGGTAGCGGCCATCTCTTAATGGATTATTGCTTTTATAGCCGATCACGTAGTAGACAGAGGTGTCTCTCTGCACGCGGTCAAAGACCTGGCCGAGATCGTTGGTGTCGAGGAAGGCTTTGCCACCAGTATCGCCTGCAAGGGTGACGAGCGTCTCCTGGCTGGCAAAGTTCTGGTCAAGCTGGTTGCGCACGCCTGCACCGGAATACATGGCGGTGCCGCGCAGGCTGGCGCTCTGTGCCGATCCACCCGGAGGCTCTGCTTCCAGGCCGCGTGAATCCATGGTGTAAATGGCTACGTTGGCTTTTACGGCGCTGTTCACGGCGGTTCGCAAAGCAGCCTGGTTCTCCACGCCGGTCTGGGTTACGCCGCTGCTGAAGTAGATGACCGATTTCTTCTGGTTGAACTTTGAGAGCACCTGGCAGAGCGACTCCAGAGCTTCGAGCTTGCGATCGGTATTGAACTGGTTATATTCGGTTTCATCGGGCGTGTAGCCGTTGCCGGTTTCTTCAATTCCGTCGGCATCGCCGGTAGATCCGTTATCCATGCCCTGGCCTTCCGCGTGAGAGTAGCGGTTCAGCACCTTGAGCAGGCGCGCGGGGTCACTGGTGAAATCCTGATCGAGGCGCAACGAGGATGCCAGCGAGACGATGGCGATCATGTCTGAGGCTGTCATTTTCTTCTGCACGTATTTGCGGGCGGCATCGACGGCGCGCTGGGTCTCGTCTGGATTCATGGAACTGAGATCGAAGAACAGCACGATGACGCGCTTATTGCTCAACTCCTTGTCTACATCTTTGGCGGTAAGCAACGGCTTGGGAGGAGCTGTGGGTTGTTCGGTCACGCTTTGCTGCGCCGGACCGGCACTGATAGTAATAATGGGAGTGGTATCCAGGTTCTCGGAATCGAAGCTGAGAATGTGCTGGGATTTGCCGTCTTCCAGAACGGTGAAGTCTTCGGCTTTCAGGTCCTGCATGGGCTTGCCCTGCTTATCACGGGCCACCACGTTGACCAGTACGACCTCAGTCTCCACCCGGATACGGAAGGCGCCCTGGCCGGAGTTATTCGATTGCTGCGGCTGGGCGGCAAGCGTGGAGAGCAGCAGCGCGGCAATCAGCATGGCCGCAAGGGATGATTGCAATGGTGATTTTGAGTTCATCGTCTATTTCGGTGGTCCCTTCGGGACTTTCATCTGTTATGACTACCCGGCACTCCGCTGCGCTCCGTGCCGGGCTACTTTCATGCCGTGCCTTCGGCACTAAAACTTGATTTTCTCTGCGAACTCTGCGTTCTCTGCGGTAAACCTCTAATGTATCGGTTAAAAGTTGTAGCGCGTGGTGATCTGGGCTTTGCGCATTGAGCCTGCCGAGATCACCTGTCCAAATGTCGGAGAGCCCAGCGTGGTATCAATGGCTGAGAAGTTCGCGTGATTGAAGACATTGGTTGCTGACAGGCGAACATCAAGGCGCTGCATCTCTTTCAACTGAATGCTCTTGCCCACCGACAGATCCAGCGATACCGTGCCGGGGCCAATGATGATGTTGCGGCCGGCATCGCCGAACTGTCCGGCTGGCGGGGTGAAAAATGCGGCGGTGTTAAACCACTGAAATAGGCCGGGATCGCCGACGGTAATTGACTGCCCGGGAACGATATCAGGACGCAATGAGCCATTCGCGCCACGAGCAAGATCGCCCAGACCGCCAAAGATACGTGGAGAAAATGGGAAGCCTGAAGCTATGGTCAGATTTCCGCTGAAGTAATAGCCGCCGAGGAGTTTCGTGGCCCAGCTTCCATTGTTCAGCCATTTGCGCTCTTTGCCGAAGGGCAGATCATAGTAGTAGTCAGCGGTGAAGCGGTGCCGCTGGTCAAAGCTCGAAAGACCGCGCTCGGCAGCCAGATCAAGATCGTTTTGCGCCACGACGACCGCGCCACCGCCAATCGAAGACGCATTGTCAATGGACCTGGAATAAGTGTACGTACCGCCCAGCGAGAGGCCGTGACGCATACGCTTGCGCACGCGCAGGCTTCCCGCATGCAGGATGGAAGATCCGTTGGAGGACTCAAACTGAAAAGCCTGTGCTCCCGCCAGCAGCGCCGCATTGTCGAGAACGGGAGCGCGCACGATATCCAGGTGCGTTCCCTTAGATCCGGTGTAGCCGATGTTGATGGTCACATCACCTTTCACTTCCTGCTGAACGTTCAGATTCCACGTCTGTACGTAAGCCAGAACATAGCTGGGATCAACGGCGTAATTGTTGGTGGTGGCGCCCGGCGTGGCTGCGGCAAAGGGATTTTGCAGGGTGAGTGAGGTCGGAGCCGGCGCGATCACAGTTTGCGTCACGGCGAAGGGAGGCTGAAAGGCAAGCTGCGTGACTAACTGCGTGTATTGTCCCAGGTTGTAGTTGATGCCGTATCCAGCACGCACTACGGTCTTGGAGAGCGGCTTCCAGGCAATGCCCAAACGCGGCGCAAAGTTATTGCGGTCGGGCTTCACCAGCGTATCCGGATATCGGAGGCCGGTGAGCGAGCCTCTCTGGTCCGGCAATACGGGAGCCACAGCGGCAAATCCGGGAGCTACATCAAGGTTAACGATCCGGTTATTGGCTTCAGTAAACGGTGGCGTGTACTCGTAGCGCAGGCCCAGATTGAGGGTAAGGTTCTTGCCCGCGCGCCAGTTGTCCTGGATGAAAAGATTGAAGGAATTGGCGTGGAAGTGGTAATTCTCTGCGCCGAACTGAATAGAGGTCTGACGGGGGAAGCCAAACAGGAAATCCGCAAAGGGCAATCCGGAGGCGCTGCCGTTGAAATTGAAGGTGCCGCGGGCATTGCTGGCGTTGCTCACGTCCAGCAATTGGTGGCGGAAGTCACCGCCCCAGGTCCAGCCATGTTTGCCGTGGGTGAGGCTCATGGAATCATTTATGGTGAAATTCTGGTTGGTGCGGAACTGTGCCGGAGCATCCGAGAGGCTGCTGAACTGCGGAGCAAAAACGAGCGTGGGCAGGCCGAAATCTGAAGGATTGGTGGAGACACCGTTGATTCCCAACTGGCCCTGAATGTTGTTTACATTGGTGAAGTGGTTCGCGATGGCGGTCTGGGCGTGGTTGTAATTGAAGCGTAGGTTGTTGATGAAGAGCCCGCGCACCGCGTTGTGACCAAAGTTGGCATTCAGGTTGTTCGTGGAAAGATTGCCGCCGAGAGCAGGGAAGGGATTCAGCAGTTGGGTGCGGATATTGTTGTAGCTGAAGCCGCCATTGATGCTCTGGGACCACTTGGACGGGGTTTTCTTCTGGTCGCCAGCCTGCTGCTGTTCTTGTCTCTGCTGCTGGCGCTGTTGCCGCCGCGCACCGCCCGCGCCGAACATTCCCATCATGCCCTGGTCTGCGCCAAAGGAGTGATTGAAGCGGAGAAACATGGTATCGGTGTTGCTCTGGCTGGCCGATACGAAATGAAAATTGCGGCTGGTTCCGGGCAGATTCGGAGCAGGAATGAACTGCAATAGCTGCGCCGCCACAGGATTGATACTGGTGATGGTGTTATTCGCCAACGGCAGCCCGGTGGTGGGGTCTTTCAGTTGCACGGAGGAGTCAGAGAAATTTCCAGCCCGTTCAGCATTGGTGGGCACGGTGGAGAAAACATCGTAGGGATTGTTGCCGCGGGTGCCGATGTAGCTGCCGAACAAGAATGTCTTGGTTCCGCCTTTGTAAATATGAGGAATGTTGAGCGGGCCGCCCATGGTAATGCCGAAGCGATTCTGGCTGTAGTCGGCTTTATCACTGGGAACGCCATTCAGAGAGTAAGGCGCTGCATCAAGCGCCGAGCCGCCGTAGTTATAGAAGATGGATCCATGAGGCCGGTTGATGTTGAAGTTGCGTGCTCCACGACCTCCTCCACCTGGGCCGCCAGGGCCACCCATGATGAAGACCATGGGGCCACCCGCTCCGCCTCCACCGAATGCTCCTCCACCTCCAAAGCCGCCACCGCCGAATCCTCCGCCACCAAAGGAAATGGTATTGCCGCCATTGCCTCCGCCGCGGGCCATCTGGTCACGGATTTCCGCCATGCGGTCCTGCATTTCGCCGGGATCGAAGCTGGGCTGATCATTGCGGCCCATAGCGCCGGATACAGCTACTGATTCGTTGCCGCCTTCGGCTGCCAGTCCGGCATTGGGAAGGCCAGAATTGGCGAGCGAGTTGGTGTCTACCGCGGGGCCGGCAGTGCTTGCGCCACCTGCACCGGCCACGCCGGAGAGCGCCAACTGCTGCAATCCTGCCATGCGTCCGGCAGCCTGCTGCGCCTGTTGTTGCTGCTGTTGTTCGGCCCGCTGCGCCCGCGACATCAAGGTCATCGAAAGATCAGCTTGGCCGGTGCGGTTATCCGCATTGATCAGGATTTCCTGTGTGACCGGCGCAAAGGCAGAAAACTCGGCACGCACCACGTAGCGGCCTTTTGCGCCCACTTCCAGTTTGAAGCTGCCATCCACCTCAGTGGAGGTGACGTACTTTTTGCCGGTGAGCGTATTCGACGCAGTGACCGTTACGCCCGGCAGCGGCAGATTCCCTGACTTTACAGTTCCGGTGATGATGCCAAACGGAGCCGTGGCCGGGGAGGCGGAAACAGAAGGGGAAGGCGCAGGAGTAGCTTCCTGGCCAACAATAATGCCTGATAGGGACAGCCAGAGTGTACAAACAAGCCGCGTACTGAAGCCGCGCATTCCTTCTCCTTGAGTTAATTCTTCGGCGGCGCCGGCTTATCGGCATCCGGTTTTTTCTGGTGCCCCTGGCCAGCGCCTTCGCCGCGACCAGCACCCATGCCCATACCCGGACGGCCAACGCGCAGCTCTTTGGGAACAAATACACCGTTTTTCAATTCACCGGGGCCACCGACGCGATCCCCTACCTTGATATCTGCCAGCGTGATGCTTTCATTGCCACGCTTGAACGAGGTGTTTTCATCAACCTCAATGTCCTGGGTCTGGTTGTCGGGACGGGCAATGGTCAGCTTGGTTTCGTTGATGGCCTTCACTTCGCCCATGATGAATTTCTTGCCCAGGTCTTCACGGTTGAACGCCATTCCATTTCCGCCGCCCATGCCCATTCCACCGCCCTGCTGAAGGCGCTGAACCATCTCCGGATTCACTACGGCAACCATTCGGGCGTCGAGCGAATTGCCGTTCAGCGTGCCCCGGGCAAATACGGTTTCGTCGGTTTTGATGTCACTGATCCTGGCGGGCTGGCGCTCTTTCGAGACGCGGGTGTTATCGCTTACTTTAACCGTGACCGGGTTTCCACCTGCAAGCGGAGCAATCGTGATGGAGTCACCATTGACGGCAGTGACTTTTCCCACGACCATGTCGCCTGGAGGCGTTCCTTCCCGGCGTTGCGGACCGTCCTGCGCAAGCGCTGAGACAAGGCTCAGGCATGTCAATACTGATATCAAAACTAATTTTTTCATGTCGGAATCCTTTGCAAGGAGGCTTGCCAGACTTTGCCAGTCGCCAGCAGGTTTGTCTCTAAGACGAACACCACAGAAAAAGGTGAGTTGCGGGACTGCAAATCCTGGCACTTTAGTATAAGAGCCACGTTCAGAGTTCCCGGTAAAGAATTGTAGAAGGGCGTGTAAAAAGGATGTAAGAACCAATGACATAGCCCCGCAGAATTGCCAAAATTGCCACAATTTGTAATTGCCATAATTTGAAAACCCGGCGGCAAGACCAACTAAAAAATTTGCGCGAAAAAAGCTCGATTTAAAAGCTCTTAGTTAGCAGTGCGAAAGGAGCAAAGGCCGCAGAAAAATGCTTCAAAAGGTGTTATTCGTGGTGCCGGTCAGTTCTGTTTCTTCTTCTTCTTCTTCTTCCAGCATGAAGGCAAACTGTTCTTGGGGTACGGTGGACATCCAAACGGGAGCGAAGGACTGGCGATGCAACGGCGTGGGGCCGTGTTCAAGCAAGGCGGCCAAATGTTTGGGGGAACGATAGCCTTTATTGGAGGCCAGATCATATTGTGGATAGACCGGGTCCCACTGGCGGATCATGGCGTCGCGAGCAACTTTAGCAACGATCGAGGCGGCGGCGATGGAGCAGGAAAGCGCGTCGCCGTGGATGATCTTGGTTTGCGGGCAGTCCCAGTGAATGCGAACCGCATCGAGCAGCAGGTGATCGGGTACGGGATCGAGCTGGGCGACAGCTTCACGCATGGCCAGCAACGAAGCGTGATAGATGTTGATCTGATCGATGCGGGCTACGTCCACGGCGGCAACGGCGTACGCGATGGCGTGTTCCTTGATGCGCTCCGCGAGTTTCTCGCGGGTCTTTTGGTCGAGCAACTTGGAGTCGCGGAGGCCGCGAATGCGGTAATCCGGTTCCAGAATCACGGCTGCTGCTACCACCGGACCAAAAAGGGAGCCCCGGCCAACTTCATCGATCCCGGCCACCAGCTTTGCGCCTGAGGCCCATGCTTCTTTCTCAAACTTCAGCGTGCACTTGAGCCGCTTGAGAAGGCGCATCTTGAGTGTGCCTTTGGAGTAGGGAAGACCTGACTCCGGGTTGAGCGGGACCGGCCTCTTCTTTCTTTTCTTTTTTGCGGGAGCGGCAGCGGGCATTTGCAATCATTATGCTTGAAATTTCGCTTGGTGGAAGATTAATTTGCCGCCGATGAGGCTGATTCCAGAGAAAGGAAAACAAATGCATAGATTCCTTCGGCTTCCGGCTTCACCTCAGGGACAGGCTCTTCGCTGCGCCCTATAGGTACTATTGAGAGAAACATCTTACGGCGCTTGCTCAGGGCGACAAAAGGGGAGTGCATCGCTTCAGCAAACAATACAGGGAACGTAAAAATAACGTGAGCACAAGACGTAAAAATAACGTGAGCCGTTCCGGATGGAACGGCTCAGAGACGTAGCCATGCTACGTCTCTACGCAATGAACTTCTGATTCGCTTAGCTCTGCTCGCCGGCGGCTGTGGTCTGAGCAGCAGGCTGGGTGCGCTCCACTTCGCGGAGGCGGGCAGCCTTGCCTTTCAATCCACGCAGGTAAAACAGCTTGGCGCGGCGCACCTGGTTGGAGCGCAGCACTTCAACTTTGTCGATGACTTTGGAATTGAGAGGGAAGATACGCTCCACGCCCTGGCCAAAGCTGACTTTGCGGACGGTGAAGCTGCCTTGGGGACCGCTGCGGCGGGCAATTACGGTGCCTTCAAATGCCTGCACGCGCTCTTTATCGCCTTCTTTGATCTTGACCTGAACGCGAACGGTGTCGCCGGGCTTCATATTCGGGATATCTTTGCGCTGCAGTTTGGCTGCGAGGCGCTCGAGTATGGGATGCTGAGACATGGTCGTTTCCTTTTAAGCAATTTCTTCT
Source organism: Candidatus Angelobacter sp. Gp1-AA117 (assembly GCA_003223515.1). Lineage (GTDB taxonomy): Bacteria > Acidobacteriota > Terriglobia > Terriglobales > Acidobacteriaceae > Angelobacter. The sequence goes on along the minus strand of QHVI01000017.1, from coordinate 35,063 downwards.
TTGCACGAGGGCGTTCTTCGTGCGATCAGAGTTGAATCTGCTTCAAATTTAAAATTTGAAAATTTAAATTTCAAGTCGCTTCAACTCAGCGATTAACTTTCTATCTTCTTCACTCAATTCCTGCGACTGCAGCAAATCCGGCCGGTTGCGCAGCGTTTTCTCCAATGCCTTGCGCCGGCGCCATTTCCGAATCTGCTCATGATTGCCGCCCACCAGCACTTCCGGAACCGCCATGCCACGGAAATCCGCCGGACGCGTATAGTGCGGATAATCGAGCAGTCCGCCGGAAACACAGGTGCTGTCCGGCCCGTCTGTTCCTGTCTTGGTAGCAGCCGTAAAGCTTTCCTGCTGCGCTGAAGCTTCATTGCCCAGCGCACCGGGGATGAGCCGCGTTACCGTATCCAGGATGATGGCTGCGCCTAGTTCGCCGCCGCTCAGGATGTAATCTCCGATGGAGATTTCCCGGTCGGCCAACCCATCGGCTACACGCTCGTCCACGCCTTCATAGCGTCCGCAGAGCAGTACCACACGCTGCATACGGGCAAGTTCCTGGGCCACAGCTTGCGTAAACATGCGTCCCTGGGCTGAGAGCAGAGCTACGCTTTCATTCACCCGCTCGCCCCGTGGAGCTACTCCCATTTTTTCCACGCAGGCAAAGATCGGTTCGGGCTTGAGCACCATACCTTCGCCTCCGCCAAACGGACGGTCATCCACCGTCTTGTGTTTGTCTGAGGTAAAGACCCGCAGATCGTGAATTAAGATTTCAATGAGCCCGGCTTCGCGCGCCCTGCGCACAATGCCGTAATCCAGCGGCCCGCGAAAAAAGTCCGGGAAAATCGTTACGATTTCAAACTTCATCACCGAACTCAATCCGGTTTTTTCTGCCGCTGCTTCTCTTCGGCGGTCAGCGGTGCATCCAGCTCAAGCATGCCTTGGGGAAGCTTCATTTCCACGCGCTGCTGCTGGAACACAATATTCTCAATGTACTCAGTGACAAAAGGGACGAGATGTTCTTTTTCTCCCCTGATCACCAGCAGCGGGGCTTCACCCGCGCCGAACTGCACATTCTGAATCTTCCCGATCTCGCGGCCCGCGTCATAGACAGCACAGCCGATCAGATCGCTTACGTAAATTTCGCCGGCCTCCAGTTCGGTGCGTTCCACGCGGGGAATCTGCACCTCGCAGCCCACCAGTGTTTCCGCATCACTGATGGAATCCACGCCCTGGAACTTGAGCACCACGTGGCCTTTGTGGAACCAGTAATCTTCGAGTTCCAGCTCGCGGCGCTGGTCTTTCTGGTCGAGAAGCAGCAGCCGCTTGCGCCCAGCGAAGCGCTCGGGAAAATCAGTAAACAGCGTAGCCGCAACTTCGCCGAGCCGTCCCTGAGTCTTGATCACCTTGGCAATGGTGATGAACTCAGCAGCAGCGCCTGCGCCAGACGGGGATTTCCCATGACCTGTCTGGTGCTCTTTCTCAACCATTTGCAGCCGGATTACTCAATAATTTCCAGCGTGTAACGTTTCTTCAGCTTCATGCTGGCCGCGCCCAGGATCGTGCGGATCGATTTGGCCGTCCGTCCCTGTTTGCCAATGACTTTCCCCAAATCAGTCGGCGCCACACGCAGTTCCAACACGGTGGCCTGATCGCCATCCACAGCGGTCACCTGAACTTGATCGGGAGCGTCTACCAGTGCATGAGCAATTTGCTCCACCAGCGAACGCATGTCGCCGTTCGGTTCTGTCATAACCGTCCTCCTGCCGTAACTGGGGCCGGTGTTGCTTTTTCAGGTGCTAGGGGGATGAACGTCTTGCTATTATGCCGCGGTTTCGGCAGTGGCTGCTGGTGCCTTGGAGAGCAGCCGCCTGACAGTGTCAGAAAGCTGTGCGCCCTTGGAAACCCAATAGTCAATACGGTCACGTTTCAGGTCAATCGTTGCAGGACTTGTGCGCGGATTGTACAAACCTACTACTTCCACTGAACGTCCGTTGCGGGCGCGCTCCTTGTCAATTACAACCACCCGATAATAAGGCTGTTTACGCGCACCTATGCGCGCCAGTCGAATCATTAACACTTGTGCTCTGTTTTCCTTTCCTGTGAAACCCACAGATTGCGGGCAAGTTGTTATTATCGCGTAAGTTGCGGGTAATTGGCAAATTGCTCATCTCTGGATACCGTGTTTCTCTTGACAATGTTAGTAGCTTTCCAGTTCGTGGATGATCCTGGCCAGGGCCTGGCGCACGGCTTCAGCGTTGTGGGCGCGAAAAGATTGCACTTTGAGTGGCTTCAGCATTTTCTCAAGCTGGCCAGTGGCATCAGAGGGCACGCCCCGGCGCGATGTGTCGAACTCGATATAAAAGACGCGGCAGTTACAGGTTGCAGGCAGTGGGTCGGATTTCAGGTTACGAAATGAGTGAAGAAACAACGGGCTGGTGATGACGATAAAAACCTGAGGGGTTTCATTGACGGACTTAGCAATGAGCCGTCCTATCTCTTCACGCAGGAAATCGGGAGAGGGTGGTTCCTTGCTCAGATTCCCGACGCTGATCACCGCAGGCTCGGTGGTGGATACGGTCTTTTTCATTTTCGCCCAATCCAGCGTAGTCAAGCCATCCTGTTCAAAAACCACCCGGTGACGGGTGAGATCCAGGGTGAAGAAGTCCATGGCGCCTTGTTTCAATTTCATCTGCGTGAACGTGTGCACCACGGGCAGGAGCGCATAGAGATAACGCATGTAGCGGCTGCTGGAGCCGCGGAACAGGTCAGCAGCGGTCACGTCTGCAAGCAATTCCACGTTCACCGGGCGCCGGGTTTCTACCGGAAGGTTCAATGTGCCCTTCAATTCCGGATGGAAGAATGTGTCGGGATCAGGCGGCTCGATATGAGTGAGGAACTCCAGGGCAGGAAGATCATGCCACATCTCCGGGAGCGGATCATTCTTAAGCGCATTGACCTGGATGGGATGCTGCATGAGGCTATGCTCGCCTGCGCCGGTATGATCCACCGCCAGGGTTAGGGTATAAGCTCCCGGCAGGACAAATGCGTCGAACTCAAACATGACATCAGTCTTTTTGTTGAGCTGCGGTGCAATCTTGGGCAGCTCCAGTTTGAGCGCATCGTGGGCCATGTGGTTGCTGCCATCGGTGATCTGCACCAATGCCAGCAGGTCGCCTTGCTCGCCGCGCTTTGCAAGTTCTTTGCCCTCCACGAGAATCTGTATGTGGACCACCAGCCGCTGGTAAATGGAAAGCTGCGCATCATAAACGTGGTACTTCAAAGGTATCTGGTTCCGTGGTCCTTCGTTCATCCATTGATCAAAGGGCACCTGATCAAATAAGTGCGGATCGGATTTGGGCAGTACCTGGGAAAAGGCGGGGACACATAGCGTAAAAAGCAAACCCAGGACCAATGCGGAGCTCTTGCGCAGGGTTGGGAACAACGTTCGCATGCAGGTTCGCCTCAAGCAGGGAACAATGATAATAGACGATTTCTGCGGGGGGAACGATGTTCGTAATTAAGGTAGCGCGGAGGCGTAAAGTGGAATGCCTCCGCGCCATGGAACTCTCGCATTTATGCCACTTAGGGCATCAATATGTTTATTCCGCCAACTTCGCAACCAATCGTCGACGCCGTGAGAACGAGGCGAGGTGGTATCGTGTCTGGTCTCCAAACTGCCGGTACAATCTGTCCTTCGCGATTATCAAAGCTCTTGTTGGTCCCAACTTCTAGTTCCAGTTCTCTCTGGGCTTTGGGAAACGACCTGAGCAGCACGTTGTTATAAAAATTCTCTGCATGATATTTGGCATTTGCAGATGAGGTCTGACCGTATGCGGAAGTACCGACTGCGATATAGAAGGTGATGGCATTCTCCTCAAACCAGTCTGAGGAGTGTTCCTGCATCTGGGGGCAGTGGCCGCTACGTCCACCATATTTTGGGTCTTTGCACCAGCGAGAGAACTCCTGGGCAAATTCGGAGTCGCGTACCGGCTTTAAAGGTGTTCCCCCTTCGCGCGTCATCTCTATGGTCGCGGCCTCCTGCACCCGGTAACGCAAGACATGGTTCAGGGGCATCATGGCGCTTCTGTGGTTCAGCTTGAAGGTGACCGGTACCGTAGGGGGAATGAAGGAGATCACGTCAGGAGCCGGGAGATCGAGGGTGACGAAATACTTCTCCTTCTTCCACACATCGGTCGTCCTGGTGAAATCGCGGAAGCACTGGTCTGTATAGGGACGCCTGGCGCGGTTCTCCTCCAGACCCTTGGAGGACAACTGGAAACTATAGGTGTGGCTCGGGTCCTGTCCAGTGTCAATCGGCTTATACATACTGTTCAGATAAAACTCATGCATCTTTTCCGGATCATGCGGAATGACAGCAGTAATCCGGGTTGGGGTCCGGCGGTCAAAAACTACGGCAAAAGATCCATCCAGGATGACTTTCAAGGTGGTGATGGGTTGGGCTGCAGCGGTACCGGGGCGAGACTGTGGTTCGGGAACCGCAGGGTTGCTCCTGGTACTGCAACTGCCGAGGACACTCGCTACGGGCAAAGAAGCGAGTCCACGAAGTAAATCGCGTCTGTTCATGACCTTCTCCTGTCAATAAAAACGCAAAAACTCAGAATTTGCCTAAATCAGGTGCTGATTTTGGACTGCTACTGTAGTGCTTTGCTGAAAACCAATATTCCGACCGCAAGAATTTTCCGCGCAGCCGAGGGCGGCTAATGTCACTTACTTTAGGGACACTATGCTGTATCCCAATGAGAGATGTCATTCCGAACGCCCGTTAAGCTCACGCGCGTTTTCTTCAGCGCGTGAGTAGGGCGGAGGAATCTGCCCCGCTGCCGCCCGCCCATGCGAAAATTCTCTTAAATTCATGCTCGAATGTGCAAAGTAAGTGACATTGGCCGAAGGCGGCTGCGATCCATAAAAAATTATTTTTGTTTCAACCGGTCGCACTGCAATGCGATTTGCATACTACACTAATTTGCTCTTCCTGCCAGATAGAAGCCTGCCCAATAATACGGATGATCGTGAAGAATTAGAAGATCCCTTTGGGCCTTTTGCAAGGCTGCAACCGCCGTCTGCCCATCACGGATATTCCTGTAGAAGCTTTCAATCAACGCTTGGGTGCTGTCAGAAGCGACATTCCAGCGGCTGGCCACTACATTGGGTACACCTGCGGCCAAAAAAGAATTGGCCAGATTGCCGGTATCAAGAAGGCCATTATCGTTCGAGGTGCCAGTGGAGCACGCAGATAGAGTAGCCAGCTTCAGTTGGCGCAGTGATTTTGGGATATCGCTTGACTGCAGGAGCAGTTCATCAGGTTTGTCTTTGATGCGCAGAGCTGTGCTAATACCGTTTTCTTCGCCGTGACCAATGAAGTTGAAGATATTGCCACTGGCTAATGCAGTTCTTATTTCCTGCAATGTTGATGTCGCGCCCTTCACGGTCTTTCTTCTTGGGAACAGATCCTCAATCGCACTACGAAAGCCTTCACGCCCGGGAACATAGCCAGCACCTTCCAACTGCACCAGCATGTCGCTATTTCGGGATTGTTCAGGTTTCCTCAACGTTTCTTCAACCAGTATTCCAGGCGAATAGAGAACCTGGAATTTCTGGACTACATATCCGTCGTTATTCCTTAGCACTTCGAATAACAAGCCTTGGAGCGGGCGATCCAATTCCACTGTGAGCGTCTGCTGATGTAAATCCCGAGCGATGGGAGAGAAAAGCGTGGAATACAATTTCTGGGCGAGAGCACGCACCTGATTGAGGTTAGAAGTTCCGGTGCTGCACTCTTCTGCAAAGTTCTTTACCAGCCTTTCCAGATCGCCCCTACTTATTTCCACCCAATGAGGCTTAATACCTTTTTGATCGATTACCCAGATCTCCACGCCATCGTCATAGGCTAAATATACAATGCGGCTGCCCAATTTTGACGGCATTGTCGGCGGCAGGATTTGTCGTTGCAGCAGGGGCCATGAGATTTGAGAAACAGCGGGAGCAGAGGCCTGCCCGGTTTTAGCAATCATAGAGCGGCTTCTATACCACTCCCATAGCTTCCATGCATTCTGATGCTGGTCTTGTTGAATCCAGATTCGAATCAGTCCCTTATATAAGTCCTCGGTCCTGGTAATCCATTGCAGCCGCCCGGCAGAATGCTTGAGGGTGCTCAGCGAGTTTTCCGCGAGTACGATCCCATTCTGATAGGCAATTGCTGCATCATCAAACTTATGGAGGTGAAAATCGATGTCTCCGAGAACCCGCTGAAAATCGAGTGCGAAGAACTGGTCATCCGTTGTTTTCAGGAGATCACGCGCCGAGAGCAGAGTGAATAGAGCTGTTTCAGTGTTGCTGTGAGCCAGTTGAATTTCGGCAAGCCTGATCTTGATTGGCACCCTAAAGCTGTTGGCTGTAGATTCCGTTGTGTTTTCCAGAATGGAATCTGCCTTCTTGGCTTTTTCTTCGGCTTGAGCGGATTCGCCCAGTGCTTCCAATATGTTACTAAGATAGAAATAGAGCGTGCCCCGAACAATGGTGTTATCGGAACTGTGATCCTGCTTTGCGATCTCCTCTTTGAGCAAAATAGCCTGTTCTATCAGTGTTTTGGCCGCGTGATAGTTCTGCGACTGATCGGCGCATTGACCTAATACTGCATAGAACTGATAGAGTCTTTGCGGCGGATGATTCCCTTTCCAATACTCTTGAAGACCCTGGACACTGTCTCTCCACGCTTTATCACAATTTTTTTCATTTAACAGGTGGATTTCTGCAGCGATGCTTATGATGCGCATGAGCAGCGTTGAATAATTCGCCTGGATAGCGAGTTTCCTGCTGCGTGCTATCTCATCATCGATTGTGCTGTAGTTTCCGAGGAAGTTGAGGCAGATGGCATTTTCGAGGGCGGTTTGGGATTGGAGCCAGGGATATTTGGTGGAACTGAGCGACTGGGCAAGCGGGCCGGCACGCGAGCGGCAAGCGGAGCCGTTCAACTGTCGCTGGTAGGCGTACACCTCCTCGTATTGTGCCCGCAGTTCGCCCGGAGAGTTGTGTTGCCGCGCAAAGCCGGCAATTGCATGCCGCGCATGTTGAAGCGCATCTGCGGTGCGGCCCTGCTGGTTGGCCACTACGGCGGCGCCAAGTTCTGTTACAGGCTGCGAGCTGCCGGACTTAAGCGCTATCAGAAAATCTTTCAGCCAGAAATCAGAGTGCTCCTTGATTGTGAGATCAGCCAATTCGTTCAACCGTTGCGGCGAGCCGCCATCCGGCTGCTTCATGGCATCGGGAAGCCACAGCGTGACGGCGGTGTACAGATCCGATTCTGCATTGGAGGCGCCGTTTCCTTCAGACTTGCCCTGCTGCTTTGGCTTAGGCAGCTTGTTGAGGTGAGACCTGGCCTCGCTTGCCCACGGACTGCTGGAGTCGCTCTGGAGATATTGTTCCCAGGTGCGCCGCGCAATATCCAACTGGTTGGATTTTTCGTAAGCGAGCGCCAGATTGAAGAGTGCGACCAGACGGTTCTCGTCATTGCTCTTGAGTTTCGCATCATCAATGATGCCCTGGAGCAGATCAATGGTCTTGCGCAGGTTGGGCTGCTCAGGGTTGGTTTTCATTTCATATTCGAAGTTGCTGGCCGCCAAATCAATCTGCAGGCTGGGCGAATTCAGTCCGGCATCACGGGCGTCTTCCAACGCCTTTTTCGCAATGGTGACAGCCTTAGGAGTGCCTTCCAGCAGGGCGACCTCGCCTTCCAGTTGCAGCACTTTAGGATCATTTGCGCCTGACACAAGTTCTTTACCGACTTCCGCTTTCGCCGCCAGCAGCTTCGGACGATCGAATCCAGCCCCTTGATCGCCTTCATTTCCCAGCGTGGTCGTCAATGGACGAAATTCAGAATAAGGAACTGCGGGCAATCGCATCTCAGTGGTACGGCGTTCCAGTGCTACTGACGCCACCAATTGATTGTCATTGCCGGAACGGAAACGTGAGAGACTCAGAGTAATTACAACAATCATTACAGCCGCTGCAGCACCAAAGCCGATCAGCTTTGGCCAGGACCAGAACCCTCTCGATTTTCCCCATGTGACGCTCTTGTTATGGCCACCGGGGATCACATGTTGATTGACAAATTCCTTCTGCCATTTTGGTGTAGAGGTCCGGAGCTGGGCCAGCAGCGCTTCATCTTCAGAGGTGGATTCGGTGGAGAATTCATGCAGATAGCGCTTGAGGGCCGGGCCGCAGTAATTGCACATGGAAATGTGCCGGGTGTGATACTCGGCCATTTCCGGAGAGGTAAGTCCGGCAGCTATTTCCTGGAGAATTTCATCGCCAGGACACTCTGGATGTGGTGTCGCGCTCATGAGATTACTTTCCAGGAGACCAAGCTGAGTGCGTTGGGAATGCAACAACCGTTCCAGACAGGGTTCGCAGTCTTTAAGATGCTTTTCAACTCGGGAGCGCTCGGCATCCAGACCGCCGCCGCAATCCTGTTCCAGGTAACGGCTGATCTGAGTCTCTGTTAAATGTTCCGTTTGCTGCGTCACTCCAGTCGGCTCCTACATTAAGTAATAACGTAATCCCAGGGCGTCACCCTAAATCTGCAATTATCACGAGCCTGCCCCCTTGCCAAAGTCTTCCCGCAGAAGGCGCAAGATGCGGGCCAGCATGTTCTCCACGGATTTGATGTTCATCTGGAAAATCTGCGAGATCTCCTTTGCTGTCAATCCCCAGCGGTTATAAAGCCAGAAAATTTCCTGTTCCGTCCCGGTTGTGATCCTTTTCAGCCGCTCCTCCACCTGTCTGATTTCTGTACGGTGCTCGGCTTCCCGGGTGGCGCTGCGATCGGAGATCAGATCGGGTGGAAGCTCCTCAATATCCTGCTCGACCCGGCTGTCGCGCTTCTTGGCGTCCAGCTTGCGCAGGTAATCCTGGGTAATATTGGAAGCCATGACCTGGAGATAGCCATAAATCGAATTTTCATGCTGGGCTTTAAAAATGCGCAAAGCCTTGCAGTTGTCATCAAGCAATTTCAGGTAGGTGTTCTGCACCAGGTCTTCAACCAGGGTAGGCGTGGGCCGCAGGCGCCGCCGCAGCGTTCGAATGACCACCATGCTGATGGGACGCTCAAACCTCCGCAGGAACTCGGTCCAGACGACTTGATCGCTGGCCAGGCAGCGCTGGATTAGTTGCTGGTTTGAGAGATTTTGCAAATCCATGTGTTGGAAAAAAATTTTATCCTAGTATTAAAGTCGTGAAATGACGTTTCCGCGTCTTTAACGAATATTAATCAACCAGCCAACCCGTGAGTCCAGTGGATGATCTGGCTCACATGGCGTATATTGCTGATTCTATGGATATTAAGCCTTTATACCTGCTGGCGGACAGCCAATTACTCTTTTGGCGACACCAAAGTGCATTGTTTACACAGGGTGTACGCGAATTGATCGAAGCAGAGGCCCCCAAGGCGGCTTACATTGGGGCTTCCAATGGCGATAACCCTGAGTTCTTCTCTATCTTCGTTGCTGCCATGGAGGCTGCAGGCATCCGGGATTGCCGCATGATTCCGGCTGAATTAAAGACCGAGGACCAGGCATTTTTGAATGCGGCTGACCTGGTTCTGCTGGCGGGCGGCGATACCGCGCTGGGCTGGCAGGCTTTTGAACGCAATGGCGTGAAAGAAATCATCGGCAGGAAGCGCTATGACGGGGCTGTGCTGATTGGCGTATCTGCCGGGGCAGTGCAACTGGGGCTGGGGGGCCTGGTTGGCGACTCAACCATGAAGGTGCTGGAGACATTTAGGTTTGCGCCGTTTTATGTAGGTGCGCATGAAGAGCAGGATGAATGGTGGAACCTGCGGGCCTTGATCAACCTTTCCAGAACGGATGTGAAAGGCATTGGAATACCAATGGGCGGGGGCGCAATTTATTATCCTGACGGGACACTGGAGCCGGTGCGCAAACCGCTCACGGAGTTTTCAAGGCAGGGTGATGAAGTGACCGAAACTCTCCTGCTGGGGGATGAATCCCCGGCGGCGGAATGACGATAAACGCTGTGCCGGTATTCTTTGCTTTTGGGGTACAATTTTCCCGCGCACTGCTATAGTAAGCATGCTATCGTATGCCGGATACCAGAAGCCATCTCATCGACGCGCTTTAGCGCATCGGTGGAAGAGCGGGCCTTCAGGCCCGCGTTGCAGCCTGCAGATAAGGGCTTTCAGCCCTGGTGGCAATGCAAACACTCTGATGAGATGGGCTGTATGATCCGTCCTCCGCGAGGACTTTAACTTTCGTGGCCCGTAATTCCAATGCCGAAGGTGTCTCTCTTTATCTCAGCCAAACTGAGAGATTCTTAATGTACATCCGCCACCCCCCCTTTTTGGGGACCGCGATACTCCCTGGATACTCCCTAATGAGGTGACGCGATTGAAGACTTAAGAGCAATCTCATCATTGAAAATGAGAAGTCTCGGAGTTCATCCGGGAAAGTACGCCAAATGCCTCTTGGTTAGCTAACAATAACGAAGCCCGCTGTAGCGGACGGCATATTTCTGTCGAACTGGAGATTACCAATGCCAGATAGTAATAGCCCTGGTTCAAAGCAGTTTGGGCTATACCAACTCTGGAACTGTTCTAGCCCCGGCTTGGCGCCTTGATCTTGCGATCCTCAGGCTTGCTGGCGCTGTATTCCGCTGATTTTCCTTTGGGCACGCTCAATGATTTCCACTCGTTCTGGCGGATGTGTTTGCCCAGATAGAGAATTTGCCCGATATGGTAGGCATAATGCAGCATCTGGCGGTTGATGGCCTGCAGCACGGTGTGAGGTTCTGCGCGAATATAGACGGTTCGCGCCAGGTCCTCAGGCTTGAGCGCGCCGACGGCATCAAAGACCAGCTTCCAGCCGTCTTCCCACCATTGCATGACCTGTTCACGCGTGGTGCTCGAGTTGATTTCAAATTCCTGATCGCGGTTACGGTCGGGTTTTTCGCCGTCGCTGGTGAGAAAATCTTTCCAGCGTGAGCGCATGTTGCCGGCCATGTGCTTCACAATGGTGGCGATGCTGTTCGATTCGGCATCGGGGACGTAGAAAAAGTCACGCTCCTGCAACTGGGCAAAGGCGCCCTCGGCCAGCCGCTTGTAGCCGCGAAATCCGCGCAGCGCTTCATCGAGATAAGAAACTGCTGTCTGGTCTGCCATTTCATCTCTCCAACCTAAGTCTACCAAGCCAAGCCGTGGTATCGTGGCCTGCATTTGGCTGTGGCCGAGGGCGCAGTAGCGTTGCTGAAAAAAATTGCATTCGCCAGCCCCTGGAGTGCGTATTAGACAGCAGGGAGGAGATTTGGCCGAGCAGCAGGAAGACCGGATAGCGCAAGCCCTGAAAAAGGCGCTCGCCGGAGATCACCCGGCCTTTGCTGAGCTCGTGAAAGAGCATCAGCGCATGGTCTTCAGCATTGCATACCATTTTGTCCATAACCGTGCGCTGGCGGAAGACCTGGCCCAGGAGGTATTTCTCCAGCTTTACCAGAAGCTTTCTGAGATTCAATCTCCGGCCCACCTGGTTTACTGGTTGCGGCGAGTCACGGCGCATCGCTGCATCGACCAGAGCCGGCGATTGAGACCGGAGATCGGGCTGGAAGATGCGCCGCCACAATCAACGATGCCCCGGCTGGTCGATCCCTTGCTGCACCAGCACCTGCGCAACGGCGTGGCAGCGCTGCCGGAAAAGTGGCGGGCGATGGTGATTTTGCGCTACCAGGAAGAGCTTGACCTGGCAGAGATTTCTGAACTGCTGGATATTCCGCTGAATACCGTGAAAAGCGGATTACAGCGATCATTGGCAGAGCTGCGCAAGCGGCTGATGCGCAAGTCAGGAGGAGTCCGGTATGCAATTTTCTGATGACGATCTGCGCGCGGCATTGGGCCGGAAAGAACCCTCAGAAGACTTCACGGCGCGAGTGATGGAGAGGATCAGCAGGCCGCAAAGCGCGGTGAAGCCCCCGGTCTTCGCATGGTGGAGACCCAAGTGGGCGATAGCCGGCGCCTTGGCCGTTGGCCTGCTGCTGATAGCCGGACTGATGCAGTATCACCGCGATGAACAAAGGCGAATAGAAGCAAAGAAGGCGCGAGACCAGGCTGTATTTGCGTTGCGCATTACCAGTGAAAAACTCAATGGCGCATTGCGCCAGGCATTGTTTACACGCAGAAGCAATCATTGAAAGGAGCAATTGTAATGAAGCGTTTTCTCATCTTAGCGATCCTCTGTATGGCGATTCCGGCCTTGGCTCAGGATGCCAAGCTTAACCTGACCAATCTTGAAAAATTGAGCAGCAAAGCAACAAACGTCACCGACGTATCTCTGGATAAGTCCATGCTGAAACTCGCAGCCCAGTCCATGAATAAGGAGGACAAGGAGGAACACGCAGCGAAGGATCTCATCAGCGGCCTCGACGGCGTCTATGTGAAGGTCTTTGAGTTTGATAAAGACAATCAGTACAGCCCACAGGACATAGAGGCGGTTCGCAGCCAGCTTCAGGGGCCTGGCTGGTCAAGAAGCGTTAATATCCGCGAAGAAAAAACTCACGAGCTGACCGAAATCTACTTGATGAAAGGCAAAGATGGAGATGGGGTGGTTGGATTGGCTATTCTGGTGGCCGAGCCGAGAGAGTTGGTGGTGGTTAACATTGTAGGTCCGATTGATATGGCAAAAATTGGTGCTCTGGGGGCCTTGGGAAATTTAGGAAACCTGGGAAGCCTGGGGAACCTGGGCACACCGCAATTGAAGAAACGGGAACCGGCTAAGGGAGCGGCTGGGACGAAGAAGAACCAGGACGAATGAGTTGAGATCGGGTGATCTGGTGATCGGGAGATCGGATGATCGGAACCCTCATAGAGCCCCTTCATCCTTCATTGCGCTCACGAACCTACTGCTGATTGCATCCTGATCGCTGCGGCTTTGATCAATGCATCTTCAAGCTCACGCAGGTTTTGTTCGCTGGTGAGATAGCTGATCACCATCACACGAATCACTGATTTGTCATTCACGAATGTAGTGGAGATCCAGCGTTGACCACCGCGAGTAACCTCATGCACTACGGCCTCATTCGCGGCATGTATGTGTTCTTCCGAGGCTCCCGGCAATCTCACTCGAAAATTCACAATCGGGAGCACCTGCGGACAAGTCAATTCAAACTGCTCTGAGCGGCGTACCCAGTCCGCAAAACCAGCGGCCAATTGGAGTTGAAGGTGAATGTGTTCCTCGTAAGCGCGGCGTCCATGCACTTTCAAGGTGAGCCAGAGCTTGAGCGAGTTCATGCGGCGCGACCATTGGGTGCTGACCTTGAAATTGTCGAGCATTACGGCGCCCCGCGCCGTGGGCATATAGGGAGTGGCTACGGAAAATGCCTGCCCCAGAGCTTCAGGATGCGAGGTGAGAATCACGCCTGCAGCAAACGGCATCGCCAACCACTTGTGAGGATCAATCGTGATTGAGTCTGCGAGTTCGATACCGCGCACCAGGTCACGGTGTTGTTCGGAAAAAATGGCGGCTGCTCCGTAAGCGCCATCCAGGTGCAGCCATAAGCGGTGGCGCTTGCATATTTCGCCGAGCTCTACCAGATCATCGATAGCGCCGGAGTTCGTTGTGCCGGCGGTGGCGACCACACAGAAGGGAAGAAACCCATCGGCTTTGTCCTGCTCGATCTGAGTTTCCAGTTTGCGCGTGTCAAGCTGAATGCTCTCGGTTACCGGGATGCGGCGCAGAGCTTTGCGTCCCAAGCCGAGCAGTCCGGCCGATTTATCAAGAGAGTGATGGGCTTCGGCAGAGCTGTACAGTACCGGCCGCGCCCCAAGAGCGGCGATTCCATCGTCTACTGAAGCAGGGAAGTGGACAGCCAGAGCCAGGGCCAAGCCGCTGAAATTGGCTTCATTGCCGCCGCTGGTGAAGGTTCCGTCAAAGGGCTCGCTCCAGCCTACGCGCTCGCCAATCCAGCGCACGGTCTCGCGCTCGATTTTGGATGCCAGTTGCGAGCGCGCGAGTGTAGCCAACTGAGGATTGAGTGCCGCCACCAGCGCTTCTGCCAAAACTGCCATATAGGCAGGCGTGGGATTCATCAGGCCGAAATAGTTGGCGCTGGGGACGTGGAATCCCTTCTCGATCATCTCCCGTGAGACTTCCTCGAGGATGGCGGCGGCGTCTCCGCCAAATTCGGGCAGGGCATTATTTAAATCAGTAAATGTCCGTTCTCCGAGTGGAACCTGCACGGCGCGCTCCGGCAGGCTTGAGAAGTATTCGTTGATGCGGTCAATCAACTTGTAGCCGAGCTGCCGGCGCTGTTCGAAATCAAACTCAAAACTCATGGATGTCTACCAGCATACGACATCCTCTGCATCCTTTGCGCCCTCTCCGGCAAATTCGGCTAGCTGCTCGGATTGCGCTTGAGCTGAAGAGAATATTTAAGAAATTAACGCCTTGTGTGATCGTCGTCACACTTCGAGATTACCAAACTCTGACAATTCGATCTTTGAAACCTGCCACAATGAAACAATGAGCGACTATCCAATTCTGATTCAAGGCGGTATGGGTGCGGGAATTTCCGACTGGCGTCTGGCGCGGGCTGTATCGAAGCTCGGCCAGTTGGGAGTAGTCTCCGGAACCGCGCTGGACCAGATTCTGACAAGGCGTCTACAGGACGGAGATCGGGACGGGCATGTGCGCCGCGCGCTCCGTCATTTTCCTGTTCCGGCAATGGCGGATCGCATCTTGCAGGAGTATTTCATCCCTGGTGGAAAGCAGCGGACCGCTGCATACAAGACCGTGGCGATGCACTCCAAGGAGAGCCCGCATGCGCTGAGGGAGTTATGTATCGTTGCCAACTTTGCCGAAGTTTTTCTGGCGAGGGAAGGTCACAACAATCCAGTGGGCATCAATTATCTGGAAAAGGTCCAGATGCCGCACCTGCCAAGTCTTTATGGCGCCATACTGGCTGGAGTGGAGTACGTGCTGATGGGCGCAGGTATACCGTTGAAGATCCCGGGTGTGTTGGACCGCCTGGCGCAGCATGAACCAGTTAGCTACGAGCTAAGCGTGACCGGCGCTCAGCCGGGCGACGATACCACCATGACATTTGCTCCACGGGATTATTTGGAAGGCGACCGCGTGCGCTTGGTCCGGCCAAAATTCCTGGCGATTATCGCCTCCAACACGCTGGCCATAACCATGGTAAAGAAGGCCAATGGCAAAGTGGATGGATTTGTGATTGAAGGTCCCACTGCGGGCGGCCACAACGCCCCGCCGCGTGGGAAGCAGGAACTGAACTCGTCAGGCGAACCAGTCTATGGCGAGCGCGACCGGGTTGATCTGGAAAAAACCCGCGGACTGGGCCTGCCGTTTTGGCTGGCGGGGGACTACGGACGACCTGAGAAAGTGCGCGAAGCGTTGAGTACGGGAGCGGCAGGTGTACAGGTTGGAACTGCTTTTGCCTTTTGCGCCGAATCAGGATTGCGTCAGGAGTACAAGCAGGCACTTATCGAAAAGGTAATCGCAGGCCAGGCCAGAGTATTTACTGATCCGCTGGCTTCGCCTACCGGTTTTCCCTTCAAAGTTGCGCTGATGGAAGGCACGTTGTCTGACCCGGATGTTTATGCGGCGCGGCCGCGCATTTGCGATCTGGGTTTTCTGCGAGAAGCTTTCCGTACCACAACCGGCGAAATCAACTACCGTTGTCCGGGAGAACCTATCTCTTTGTATGTCTCCAAAGGTGGAAGGCCTGAGAACACGGTGGGCAGGAAGTGTCTGTGCAACGCGCTGGTGGCGAATATTGGACAGCCCCAGATTCGGAACGGCAAGCACGTGGAAGCTGCATTAATCACTTCAGGCGATGACTTGCGCTCGCTTGCACAGTTTCTTGCTCCAGGAAGGTGTTCTTATTGCGCGGCGGATGTGATCAGCACGCTGTTGGGAACTATGGAAAAAGATACAGCAGGCTACGCCAAGTGTGCAGGCTGAAAGTCTTTGGGACGCTGACGCCTTGAACCTGTGCGGTGTTCTGTGGACGATTGAGGGACTCGCTTGTGTCGACATTATGTGTTATCTCCTTCTCCGCAGGTCCACTCGCTTGCCTGCGGCTCCTCCTGCAAATGGAAACCGCGAAACAGTTGTCGGCGGCAGGCCCACGCGACGAACCAATGCCACGCCAGCCTTGCAAGATAGTTGATTCCCGATCAGTATTCATGCGCCGCCTTGGAGAAGAGCTGAAATGCGGCAAGATAATGGCAGAACCGGGATTCTGAATTGAAATCGAAAAATCTCACAACTGTCACTTTCATCAGTAATTTCAAGAAGTTAGAATCAGCGCTCCAAGTTTTTCCCCGGACAGTACTCATATATTCATAAAAAATTCTAAGGATAGCTGGAGAGCTGTGGTATTGTTTTGCCCCTTAAGTCCGAGTCGCAACTACCTGAAGCAACCATAGTCGGCCTTACAACACACGGCCATGGGTATAGAAGTCAATTCCTGATGTTGCCATCTGGAGGCACTATGTGCTGCAATCGCCATTGCTCTAACTGGGTCGCCGCTACGTTGTTTTTCCTTATATCGAGTGTGTGGCTGAACGGGCAAGTCACTGTCACGACCTATCACAATGACAACGCCCGTACCGGAGTGAACGCCAATGAGACCATTCTCACGCCGAACAACGTCCCAGGTCAATTTGGGAAGTTATTTTCGCAGCTGGTGGATGGATACGTCTACGCGCAACCGCTCTATGTGCCCAATGTACACATTGTTGATCATGGAGTGGATAAAGGGATCCACAATGTTGTCTTCGTGGCCACGGAAGGGGACAGCGTCTATGCCTTTGACGCGGACGGCAATGCCGGTGCGAACGCCGGCCCATTGTGGACAGCCAGCTTGATCGATACCCTGCACGGGGCCGCCGCGGGAGCGACGACAGTCACCACCCAGGGAAGCAATCCCGACATCAATTGTGAGGATCTTGTACCGCAGGTTGGAATCACCAGTACACCCGTGATCGATCCGGTCTCCAACACCATGTTCGTAGAGGCCAAGTCAAAGGAAAACGGCGGTTTTGTACATCGCCTTCACGCCCTGGACATCACTACAGGAAACGAAAAATCCCCCGGACCGACGGTGATCACCGCGACCGTGAACGGCATCACCTTTGATCCGTTACACCAGTTGAACCGGCCTGGGCTCTTGCTTCTCAACGGTACGATTTACATCGGGTACGGATCGCACTGTGATTTTACCCCTTACAACGGGTGGCTATTTGCCTACGACGCCGCGACTTTCACGCGGAAGGGCGTGTTCGTCACCACTCCCGACAGTCCGGCTGGAGCTGGCGCGATCTGGATGAGCGGAGCCGGAATCGCGGCTGATAACGCCGGGAACATCTTTGCGGCCACTGGAAACGGCCATTTTAACGCCAGCGACTTCGGCGATAGCATCCTGAAGCTGTCATTGAACCCGCAAAACTTGAGCTTGGCTGACTCTTTCACGCCGTTCAATCAAGCTGATCTGGATCTCATCGATAATGACCTGGGTTCGGGCGGAGTTCTGTTACTTCCGGACCAGCCTGGAACCTATCCGCACCTGCTGGTACAGGCGGGCAAGGAAGGCAGGATTTATCTCGTGAACCGCGATCATATGGGTGGCTACTGTAACTATAGCCCTGGCCCATGCAGTTCCGACCCAATTCCGCCATTGGTGCAAGAGTTGCCGAGTGCCGTCCAGGGAATGTGGAGCATGCCGAGTTACTGGAACAATACCGTTTATTTCTGGGGGGCCGGGGACGTACTGAAGCCATTTTTCTTGACGAACGGCCAATTGGGGGCCATGCCCGGCGCCACTTCGCCGGAGTCCTATGACTTCCCCGGCTCAACGGTGTCGATCTCTGCCAACGGCAGCACAAACGGCATTGCGTGGTCTTTGGGAAAAAAGAAGATCGGGACCAATCCTAATGGCACGTGGATCACCGTAAATGTGTTGCAAGCCCACGATGCCGGAAACGCCACTACTACTCTCTACTCGAGCGATAAACGTGCCAACCACATGGACGACCCGGGTAGCTATGTAAAGTTCTCTGTCCCAACAGTCGCCAATGGAAGAGTGTATGTGGGTACCACGAGCCAATTAGCCGTTTATGGCCTGCACAATTACTCCGGGCATCTGGATCATCCTGGATGCGACCACATAGTGGGCTGGGCGGCCGATAAGAATCGTTTAAATACCGTCATCAACGTTACCATCTACGATAACGGAATTGCAGTGGCAACCGTACTGGCGAATGCTTTCCGGGCTGATGTGGGTACTTTTCTCGGGGACAACGGGCTGCACGGCTTTGGCATCCTGACGCCGGCAAGCTTTCTGGATGGACTTACGCATCAAGTGAGCGTAAGGTACGAAGACTCCGGCATCGAACTGGGGGCCAGCCCTGTGTCGCTTACCTGCCCTGCCCCCAATTATGCGGGATACCTGGAGCATGCCGGATGCGACAACATCGCAGGCTGGGCGGCCAACAGGAATCGTTTAAACAGTGCCATCAGCGTTACCATTTACGATAACGGAGCTGCGTTGGCGACCCTGCTGGCGAATGGTTCCCGTCCTGATGTGGGCGCTGCTCTTGGAGACAACGGACTGCATGGCTTCGGCATGCAAACGCCTGCAAGCTTGCTCGATGGACGTTCGCATCAGGTGAGCGCAAAGTTCGAAAACACCGGCACCGAACTTTGGACCAGCCCTGTGTCGTTTACCTGTCCGGCTGCCTCCAGCGTGGCAATCACGAGCAGCGGGAACTCCATTTACGGACGAAGTGTCGCGTTCACGGCGCGAGTCTCCGGAGGCGGCAGTGCCGCAATTCCCACCGGCGCCATCACCTTCATGAACGGAAACCAGGTCCTTGGCACAGTGCAACTTGACGGTTCCGCGCAAGCGTCGATAAGCACGACCTTTCTTAGCGCGGGGACACATGTCATAGCTGCTTCGTATGGCGGGGATTCCGCGTTCCTGGCGAGTTCCGCCCAGATCACGCAGGTTGTGACGCCTGCGGCATTGTCGGTAACAGCCTCCGCAGCCTCTCGTCTTTATGGAGCCGTCAACCCGGTGTTCACTGGAACGATCTCCGGCCTGCAGAATAACGACAACATAACTGCGACTTACCAGTCTGCTGCCACGGCTGCCAGCCCAGTGGGGACGTACGCAATTACCCCGGTCCTTTCCGATCCCAACGGCCTGCTTGGCAATTACACAGTCACCCTCCAGAACGGAACGCTGAGTGTGACGCCTGCTCCTTTACAGGTTGTCGCGAACAACAAGACGCGACTCTACAGCTATGGGACGCCGGCACTGGATGGAACGATCTCGGGCCTGCGTAACGGAGACAATATCCAGGCGCAGTACTCGACTATAGCCACGGCCCAGAGCGCGGTGGGAAGTTATCCGATTACCTCTACGCTCTCCGACCCTAACAATAAGCTGGGTAACTACAGCGTGACGCAAGTAAACGGGACGCTGAGCATTATCCCTCTGCCGACGCCACTGCCGCCGAATCCCGTGTACCCCACCGACGGCACGCTGCACGTGCCATCCAGCTTTACCTTACGCTGGAATGATGGACTCGATACGTCGCGTCGCAATCCGCTGTGGCCGGTTACTTACTACATCTACTACAAGTTCTGGGCCTACGGCGCCGCCGAGCCGGCGAGCTATGCCTTGGATGGAAACGGGCAGGCATGTAACGCAGATTCCACGGGAGCTTGCACCAGGGCTGTTCCAAGCATTGGAGACGGAAATTACCGCTGGTACGTGGTCGCCAGCATGGATGTAAGCGCATCGACGGGCGTTGCAAATTCAATCTTGAGCACGCAAGGCAATGCGGGGTACTTTACGGTAGGCTACCAGCCAATCTCGACGATACCTGCGCCTCTGCCGCCGAATCCGGTTTATCCCACCGATGGCACGCTGCAGGTGCCATCCAGCTTTACGCTACGCTGGAACGATGGCCTGGACGCATCGCGCCGCAACCCGGCGTGGCCGGTTACTTACAATATCTATTATAAGTTCTGGTCCTTCGGTAGCACCGAGCCGACAAGTTATACGGTGGACGGAAGCCCGCACGCATGTAATCCAGACTCCACCGGAGCTTGTATCAGGCCCGTTCCAAGCATCGGGAACGGAAATTACCGCTGGTACGTGGTCGCCAATATGGATGTAAGCCAATCGACGGGCGTGGCAAATTCAGTCTTGAGCACGCAAGGCAGTGTGGCATTCTTTACGGTGGGTCAGTGAGCAGATTCATCGCTCTTCCTGGAAACGGGTTTTCAGTCTCCCGCTGTGTGGCTGTACCGCGGAGCTGCGAGTTGCCGCGAGGCCATAGGTGTGCTCTTGCTTCGGCTCAATTACAGAAATGAAAAGTCTCTAATGAAGGAGGCCCCCTCCCCCCTTTTGGTGACCTCGATACTCCCTGCATACTCCCAGCGAGTTGCTGTCATAAAAGCTATCTCATGATCATGTTCATGCCGGCTTAATAAAGGCTGCAATGGCTTGCGGGCCTTGTATCAGGATCATGAACCGTGTCTTCATTTTGGATGGCGAGCCAACGCGAGCGCCGAATTAACGCGAGCAGTTGCCGAGGGCGCCGCAGCTTGTCTGCGCAGCCCTCATATGAATTGGGGCGAGATGAGAGAATCGAACTCTCGTAACTGGAGCCACAATCCAGTGCCTAAGCCATTCGGCCAATCCCGCCATCGAACTTGGAGCTGCTGGCTGGATTCCCACCAGCGTGAGCCTGCTTACAGGGCAGGTGCCTTTGTATGTCGGCCACAGCAGCAAACTTGGGTGAGCCAACGCCAGCGCTGGACTAGCGCAAGCAGTTGGCGAGGGCGCCGCAATCACATTGCGGAGCCCTCATATAAATGGAGCGAGCAGCGAGAGTCGAACTCGCGTCATCGGGTTGGAGGCCCGAGGCACCAGCCGCTATACCATGCTCGCTTCAACAAAATTGGCGGTCGCAACGGGAGTTGAACCCGTCCCTGCTGACAGTCAGGCACCGGGGTCCCCGACGCACGCCGGTTTTGCGCGTGGCGCGGTGGAGGTGTCCTGCCGCCAGACTCTGCGACCGACTTTTAACTCTGGCTGCGAGGGCAGGATTCGAACCTGCATGAACCGGGTCAAAGCCGGTGATCCTGGCCAGTTGAATGACCTCGCACCGTTTACCTAAGGGCGCCGCGGTAACCGCTTCGCCCTCGCGAAAGTTCGCGCACGACAGCGCTCACTCTTCGCTCACCCATGAGGAGGGAACAATCGGTTACGGTGTTTTTCTTTAAATGAGAAGTAACCGTAGCCTCCACCACTCCTCGAATTCAATTGAAAGTAAAATCTGGCTGCCTGCCTCCTGCCGGCGCATACGAATGCACCGCAAAAAGTAAAAGGCCCCCGATTCTGTGTCGGAGGCCTTCAAAAACCAAGCGTAAATGATTGCCCCCGTTACATGAATGTGCCTTTCCCCGCTTCTTGCCGCGTTTCAGCGGCCAGCGTGGTAAAGCAATCGTGATGGGGCTTACGTATCATTGCTGAACTCAAATACTACTCTGCCATTGTTCTATAACACCGTCAACAGCAAAAAGTGGCAGGCAGGCCGAGAGTCGAACTCGGATTTGCGCCTTCGGACAGCGCCGTGTTCATCCATTACACTACCCGCCCACTGGGTGAACGAAGAGTGAGCGCCGTGACGCGTGAACTTTTCGCAAGGGCGCAGCACCCTGAGCGCAGCCGAAGGGGTTGCCGAGCCCTCATACAAATGGAAGGGATGCAGAGAATTGAACTCTGATCTCAAGGTTCGTAGCCTTGCGCCCTCATCCGTTGGACCACATCCCCATTCATTGGAAGGCGCTGCCGGACTTGAACCGACATGGGTGACGCTCTGCCCCATCGCGCGCAAAAGCGGCACGCGCCGGGGACCCCGCTGGAATCGAACCAGCCTGTCTCGCTTAAGAGGCGAGTGCATCAGCCATCTCTGCCAGTCACCCGTGAACTTTTGGAAGGCGCGGTGGGAATCGAACCCACATGAACTTGATTCGTAATCAAGTGCCTGATCCGTTCAGTCACACGCCCTCATATAAGGCACTGCTCCTCCCGGAGGCCCCCTCCACTGGTGGCGATGGATTCGAACCATCGCGACCGGGGTCCCCAGCGCGCGCGGTTTTCTTTGCACGCTGGGGTGGATAACGGCTTTATGAGAGCCGCGTTCTTCCTACTGAACTAGCGAGCTGCTTTTCACACAAATCTGGCTGGCCGGGCAGGATTCGAACCTGCGTATGGCGTGAGTAACAGTCACGTGCCTTTCCAGCTTGGCTACCGGCCAAAACATCCGCAAAATGCAAAAGGCCCCGACTTTTAGTCGGAGCCTTCGAGAATTTGAATCTGAACTTAGAGTATTACGGACAGACAAATCCCGAAGGCCGAACGCGATTGACGCGCCGTCTCATCATGGATTTAATCTGTATCATCATTGCGAAATCGAGTATAGCACAACTTCAGATGGACTTCACTTCAAATGCATTATGTTGAGAACAATTCACAACTGTCGGCGATTTCGCCAACACATCATTCATTAACTAAAATGCTGCCAAGGCCCAGCGATTATTCCGCTGAATAAGTGCTTGAACGGCATAGACGGAACGGATTGCCTAAACGAATCGTAGGCCTCTTACTCTCCTTTGACTGGTGGCAAAACAGTTGATTTCAGAGCCGTTAAGATGGTGGCCAGGGACGGAATCGAACCGCCGACGCCAGCCTTTTCAGGGCTGCGCTCTACCGACTGAGCTACCTGGCCAGACTTGTTTGAATACACACGCGAGCTTCGGTGGGATTCAGAGAGGCTTTCTGCGTGCAACGTGTTTGATTATAACAATGCTTGCTGATTCGCTCAAATCAGCAAGGCACACCTGTACTACGATAGAATCCGAAGCTCCATAGCGAATCGGAAAACTATGCCCCCGGCCATTCCCGCCATGTTCTTCGAAACTTCTCCTACCGTGGTTGCCATGTGCTCCGCCGGCATCGCGCTTTTCCTGGCCGGAGCATGGGCCGCGAAAAACGAGATCGCCAAAGCCCGCGGCCTGGACAAGATCGTGGCCCTGAGCAATTTGTGTTTCGCTATCCCGCTGGCGGTCTTCGGCGCACTACATCTCTTCGGCCCACGATTCGTCATGAACATCGTGCCGCGGTACATGCCTTGGCGTATGTTCTGGGTCTATGCCATCGGCTGCGCATTGATCGCCGCCTCCCTGAGCATCGCCTCCAGAATCGGGGTGCGCTGGTCCGGCCTGCTGTTCGGACTCATGATGTTTCTGTTTGTCGCGATGATCCATTTTCCGGGAGCGCTGCGCCAGCTGCATAACAGAATTATCTGGACGATCGTCTTCCGCGAGATGTCGTTCGGTGGCGCCGGCTGGATTCTTGCGGGAAATGCAATGGACGGACGGCGCGGGCCAGGCAAGAGCACGCTGATCATGGTGGGCCGCGTATTGATCACAATGACCTTAATAGTTTTTGGCATCGAGCATTTTCTGCACCCGGAAGGACTTCCCGGAGTCCCGCTCGAAAAGCAGATGCCGGCATGGCTCCCGGGGCGAGTGCTCATTGATTATGTGACGGGCGCAGCTCTGCTCGTTGTCGCTGGAAGCATTCTGCTGAACAGGAAAACGCGGACCGTCGCAGCCTGTGTCGGCGGCTGGATTTTGCTGATGGTTCTGGTCATCTATGGCCCTGTCTTAATCGCGGCGCTGCACCAACCGGGTATCGGAGTCCAGGTGGAAGGAATCAACTATTTTGCTGACACGCTGCTGTTTGCCGGAGCTATCCTTGCGCTGGCGAGCGCAACGCCACGATCCGATGCGGTCGGGTAAGCCAGTGTTCAATCTAACTGCTTTTCTTTTCAGCCCGATTCGCGCCATTGCACAATAGCCGTGCAGTCGACTCCGGGCCGCTGGTTTTCCCTACAAAAGTTTTCTTGAAATGTCGTATGATTTCGGCAGGTAAGAGAGTGTTGATGGCGAGATTCATAAAGTAGACAATATATATCTGCGCTGGAAAATCGTTTGGACGCAGTGCATTCACGAAGAAAACGGTTTGTCTGAGGCACACTTCATTTGAGGAGAATTCATGTCTTTTGGAAATGCGAAATGGGTATGGATGAACGGAAAGATGGTTCCCTGGGAAAAAGCTACAGTTCACGCTTCTGTTCATGCTTTGCATTATGGTAGCGGCGTTTTTGAAGGCATCCGCTGTTATGAGACAGAGGATGGACCAGCATTGTTCCGGCTGGATGCGCACCTCGAACGCTTTGTGTGCTCGGCCGCAGTCTACGAGATGTCCATACCGTACACCTCAAAGGAATTGACCGAAGCTATTACAGAACTGGTGAGCGCCAACGGGTTCGCCAGTTGCTACGTTCGGCCGCTTTGCTTCAGGGGCAGTTGTAATCTGCGGGTAGACCCTGAGGATTGTCCGGTTGACCTCAGCATTCTGGCATGGCCATGGGCTCCGCTGCACGGTAGTGACTCGAGCAAAGCTGGTCTTCGGGTCTGTATCTCCAGGCGCAAGAAGTTCCATAGCGATATGATGCCGCCCACGGCCAAGGCTTCTGGACAGTATGTCAATTCGATTCTGGCGATCCGCGAAGCCAAACACCAAGGTTACGACGAACCGATCCTCTTGAATACAGAGGGTTACCTGGCCGAGGCCGCCTCTGAAAACATCTTCCTGATCCATGGGAATACCATCGTGACCAACGATGAACAGGATTCCATTCTGCTGGGCATCACCCGGCTTTCGGTAATCGAGATTGCCCGCGATCTGGGATACGAGGTGAAGATCGTACGCCTGACAATTGATGATTTGATGACCGCAGATGAAGCATTCGTAACCGGAACGGCGGCGGAAGTCGTACACATCTCTCAAGTGGATGGAAAACGGATAGGCAATGGCCAGTGTGGTCCGATCACCCTGCGCATTCAGCAGGAATACATGCGAGCCGTCCAGGGCAGGAACCCAGGCTATGCTCATTGGTTGCTTCCAGTGAAAAAAGCGACAGCGATGCAGGTCTGATTTTTTGAAGTCTGGTTTCGTATTCTACGGGATCGCTGTTCAGGGCTGCGAAACGGCTCCATGTTGAGTCCCTTGAATTTTTGTCTTTGACGATCATCTAAGCCGTCGAGGCCGTAGCGAAGGCTGCGCAGATCTGCCGGTTGTGTGTAGGTGCGAAAAAGCCGCTCCCATAACACAACGGGGTTCGCTGAAGTCAAACATCGGGAATGATCCACGCCAGGAGTCGCTATGAAACGCTTCCTTGTAATTGCCGTACCTGCCTTCCTGTTACTTTCAGCCATCTTGCTGGCCGCATTCACATGGCAGCATGGCAATTCTAAGAATCATCCATCAAACGCCGGCCCGCAGTTGCTGAAGCAGGTTGGCTCAATTGAATTGCCGGGACCAAAAGGGAAGCGCTTCGACTATCTGACCATTGATTCCTCACGGCATCTTCTTTTCTCCACGCATCTGGGAGCAGGCATGCTCTATGCGATCGATCTGCGGACGAACAAGCTGGTGAAGACATTTGAAGACCTGCCAGGCATCGAAGGCGTCGAACTCGCTCCCGACGTCAGCAAGGCTTACACATCGAACTGGAAAGAAGATAAGATCGGCGTCATCGATCTTGAAAAGATGGCAGTCATTAAGAAGATTCCCACCGAGTCAAAACCAGATGGAATTGCCTATGCACCGCCTTTCCACAAGATCTACGTCTCGGACGAGCGTGCCAAGGCCGAAGCGGTGGTGGATGTAACCAAAGACGAGATCATCACGACCATTCACTTTGAGAGTGAGACCGGCAATCCGCGTTACGATCCCGTTTCCAGGCACGTTCTTGTAAATCTCCAGTTCAAGAACGTAATCGCGGAGATCGATCCGGCAACCGACAAACAGGTTGCTGAATACCCGGTGGGCAAATGTCGGGGTAACCACGGCATGGCCCTCGACTCTGAGCATCGGCTTGCTTTTCTTTCCTGCGAAGAGAACGATCTCATGACCGTCTTCCGTCTGGATACGCATGAGCCGATTGCGTATTTCCCTCAGGCGAAGGGTGGGGACGTGATCGCGTTCGATCCGGGATTGAAGCGCATCTATGTTGCCTGTTATGACGGCGCAATCTCTGTCTTTCAAGAGGACGATCCAACCCACTTCAGGAAGCTGGGGGACGTGCCGGTGCAGAAGAAAATTCACAGCCTGACAATCGATCCCGAAAATCACCGAGTCTACGTACCTGAACAAGAGGAGAATGGATCTCCCGCAGCCAAAATCGCTGTGTTTGAAGTTGTACCTCCGTCTTAAAGGCTGGTTATGGCAAGCAAAGCTGAAGTGCAGGCACAGGTATCTCTGGCAGAGTTCACGCTGTATTTCCTGAAGCTGGGTTGTATTGGCTTCGGCGGTCCCATTGCGCTTGTTGGTTACATGCAGAAAGACCTGGTGGATGAGCGGAAGTGGATCAGCCAGGAAGACTATTTGAATGGCCTTGCCTTTTCACAACTGGCACCCGGACCACTCGCCGCCCAACTGGCGATGTACCTGGGTTTTGTTCGTGCGGGATTTGTCGGCGCCACCATAGTTGGAGCAACCTTCATTTTGCCGTCCTTCCTGATGGTACTCGCTATTGGAAAAGCATACGTCACCTTCGGCGGAACTCGCATCATTTCTGCCCTGTTTTACGGCATCGGCGCCGCTGTGATCGCGATTATCGCGCGCTCAGCAATAAAGTTGATCAAAACGTCGATTAAGAAAGACAAGTTGCTGTGGGGTGTATTTCTGGTGCTCGGGCTTTCGACGGCGATCACAGAAAAGGAAATCGTCTGGCTTTTTCTGGCTGGAGGGCTGTTCGTCATGATCGCGAGGACCGATTTTTCTACCTGGCGACGGCAACGAACTACAGTCTCCCTTATTCCCCAAACCATTGGAATTTTTGGCACAACGGGTTCGTTGTTCCTCTTCTTTTTAAAATCTAGTTTATTTGTGTTTGGCAGCGGCCTCGCTATTGTTCCGTTTCTCCATGGAGGCGTAGTCCAGGAGCATCATTGGCTGACCGAAACCCAGTTTCTTGATGCCGTAGCCGTGGCCATGATTACACCCGGTCCCGTGGTGATAACCGTTGCTTTCATCGGTTACCTTGTCTCTGGAATGACCGGCGCGTGCGCTGCCGCGCTGGGTGTCTTCCTGCCGGTATATCTTTTTGTGGTAATCGTTGGCCCCTTCTACAAGCGCTTCTCCGGGAACACCCAAGTCCGTGCTTTCGTCCAGGGCGTCACCGCAGCAGCCACGGGAGCCATTGCGGGGGCGGTCGTCGTCTTGGGCAGGCACTCAATCCAAGACTATTGGACGGTTGGAATTGCGGTGACGACTTTCCTCATTCTGCTGAAATGGAAAATTCCCGAGCCGCTCATTATTGCCGTTGCAGGTCTACTGGGCGTTGCTATTCATCTTCGATGAGAGTTCTCAACAATCACGTGATTCGCCGGCTCAAGCGCAGATTAATCGGCCGGGCGCTGACCCTTGGAATGATGTCAGTCGCTGCCCATGGACTAGCGCTTGCGGGGACTCCTTCGATCGCCGCGTTGCGGATATCCAGCTCAATCACGCTTGATGGCAAGCTCGATGAGCCGGCGTGGCGCGACGCTCCGGTTATCAGGTTAGTTCAGCAAGCGCCCCATCCTGGGGGCGAGACTCCGTACATCACTGAGGTGCGCGTACTGGTCGGCTCTGACGCCATTTACTTCGGCATTCTTTGTCACGATCCACACCCTGAGGCGATCGCCATGCACACGATGGTGCGGGATGGTGACCAGTCGGGCGATGACACAATTGCGATTGTCCTGGACACGTATGGTGATCGGCGAACCGGCTACTACTTTCAGGTCAATGCCGCAGGAGCCCGAGTGGACGGATTGATTGACAACCCGCAGAGCGCTTCGCTCGATTGGGATGGGATCTGGGACGCCCGAACCGCAAGAGTAAAAGAGGGCTGGTCGGCGGAGATCATGATTCCGTCACGCACCTTGAGCTTTGCCCGCGGCCGGGACGAGTGGGGGCTCAACGTTCAACGTTTCATCTCCCGCGGAGGCCGCACATGGTTGCGCTGGTCTTCTCCGACACTGGATTCATTTCTCTTCGATCTTAGCCGTGCCGGCATTCTCAAGGGAGTAGGTGACCTTGAACAAGGCAAAGGTATTGAACTGACTCCATACGCCACCGGAAAATCCTCACGCTTCTACGGAGTGAGTCCAAGGTCGTGGCAGGCGAGCGAGGGGGGTGACCTTACATGGAAAATCACGCCGCAACTTGTATCCGTGTTCACCGTCAATACTGACTTCGCTGAGACGGAGGTCGATGCCCGGCAAATCAACCTCACGCGCTTTCCGTTATTCTTCCCGGAAAAACGCGCGTTCTTTCTGGAGGGAGCCAACCAATACACATTCGGCTTAGGATTGGGGCAGCAGTTCATTCCCTTTTTTAGCCGGAACATCGGCCTGCTCGATGGTACTCAGATACCGCTTGACGGCGGAGTTAAACTCAACGGGCGTGCGGGAAAATGGAACCTCGCTTTTCTCGACGTGCATACCCGAGATACCGTGGTGCCACTTTCGGTCGTGGGGGACCTCGCCTTGCCGTCCAACATCGTACAAGGCACAAACCTGTTTGCAAGCCGCGTCTCCTACGATTTCAATGACAATCTTCGCATCGGCACTCTGGTCACCCATGGCGATCCGGAAGCTCTGCGTCAAAACACCCTGGCCGGAATTGACGCGGTATGGCGCACTTCAAAATTTCGTGAGGATAAGAACCTTCTCGTTGGCGGCTGGACCGCGACTACTCAGGGTGACCTGCCTCCAGGCGGACGCAGCGGATGGGGGTTCAAGGTGGACTATCCGAATGATCTGCTGGATTGCCAGATCAACATGAATCAATACGGTGACGGGTTTCAACCGCTGCTTGGCTTCCTGCCACGACCGGGCACTCGCCAGACGGACTTGGGCTGCGCCTATCAACCGCGTCCATCCAAAGATGGGCCATTTAGTTGGATACGCCAGGAATTTTTTGAAAATGAGTATTCACGAGTGACTGATTCGCGTGGCCTCCTGGAATCGTGGGAATATTTCATGGCTCCAATCAACGTTCGCATGGAAACAGGCGACCGCTTCGAGTTCAACTGGAACCCGCACGGCGAGACTCTTCTGGCGCCTTTCGAGGTATCGCCCGGCGTCATAATCCCAGCCGGTGACTATACATTTACACGCTGGCGCTTCGAGGCACAGACCAGCGCGCATCGTCCGCTCCAATTTGGCACAACAACGTGGTTCGGCCAGTTCTACAACGGCCATCTTACTCAGCAGGAGAACTATCTAAAATGGACTTCACCTAAAGGCCGGGTGCAGATTGAACTCGACACTCAGAATGATTTCGCCCACATGCCGGAAGGCAACTTCGTACAGAAGCTCTGGCAGGCGCAGGTCGCCTATGCTTGGAATCCCAATCTCATCCTGACCAGCTTTATCCAGTACGACACGGATTCACAGAACGTCGGAACCAATACTCGTCTGCGCTGGACCATCAAGCCAGGAAACGATCTTTTCATCGTATGGAATCGCGGCTGGCAGCGGCTGTTGACCCGGCCCGATCTCAGCCTGGTTCCACAAACGGATTTGATAGCGGTGAAGCTTCGATGGACATTTCGTTATTAAGGAAAGATCAGAACAGCACCGAAGCAGCGTTAAATGCGGAGGATTGAAATGCGCGCACTCATGATCCTTTTTGTGACTGCTACCCTGGCGTCGGCCCAGACAAGTCAACCGCTGCATTTGGAAAAGACTATCGAATTACGGGACGTGCAAGGACGAATAGACCACATGTCCATCGACGTGAAGGGACAGCGCCTGTTCGTTGCCGCGCTGGGCAACAATACCATTGAAGTCATCGATATCAAGGCAGGCAAACGCGTCAAAACAATCACTGGCCTGGCAGAACCGCAGGGCGTCCTGTATGTCCCAACAAATGATCGCCTCTTCGTGGCAAATGCAAAAGGCGGCTCGGTTCGGATATTCGATGGAAGCTCGTATGCTCTTCTCAAGACAATAGATTACGGCGACGACCCCGATAACCTCCGTTACGATACCGGCCGTCAAAAAGCCCTTGTCGGTTGACCGGCTATTTTTAGCGGTGCGTCGGCAGGGATCCAGCAGGCTAAGATCGAGGTTTTCGCCCCTGCGCAGTAAGCGTACGAACTGTGAAGTCAAAATCGCCCACGACACATTTCAACTCGAAAGACGATGGTCGTGCTTGCTCTGATCGATATCGGACCCTCCCAACATGTTTGACGCATATATGCGGTCTTGATATGATAGGCGGGAAAACAGGAGAGTCCGATGGAAAAAATTAACAAACAAGTGGGAAAGCAGATTCATGTGTTGCGTCAGCGCCAGGGGATCAGCCAGGAAGAACTGGCTGACATATGCGGCTTGCATCGCTCGCATCTTGGCCAGATAGAGCGCGGTGAACTGAATGTCACGGTCGTAACTGTGCAGCGGATCGGGCGGGGCCTGGGCGTCTCCTTGAATCAGATTCTGGGGAGTATCGGCGGAAAGGCGTAAACGGAATCTGGTTAGGCCCAATACCGTTCACTTAAAGGCAAGAAGAATCTGGGGTCGGTCAACAACATAGGTGTGCCACCCCTACGGAGCAACAGGGAGAAATGAATGATTGCCGTAGAGATTGCCGTAGAGACGGTGCTCAGCACCGTCTCCATCAGGCTGCATAGATTTACTTTTTAGGAAGTTCGAAGTTGAACATCCAGTTCACGCCGAAGCGGTCGGTAAGCATTCCGAAGCGGGCGCCCCAGAAGGTATCCTGCAAAGCCATGGTAACTTTGCCGTCTTTGCTCAGTGCGGAAAAGAATTGCTCGATTTCCTGCAGGCTTTCGCAGGAAATATTGACGGTAAAATTGTTGGCGCCTCGTGCAAATGGCATGCCTGGTATTGTGTCCGAACCCATGAGCAGAGCCGGGCCTTTGGTAAGTCTCGCGTGTGCAATTCTGTCACCCGCTTCTTTGGGCGCATTGCATGGCGTTTCAGAGAATGGCATCAGGTGCAACTCGGCGCCCAGGCAGTCGGCGTAAAATCTCATCGCTTCAGCACAATTTCCATCGAAAGCAATATGTGCGTTGATTCCCAACATGATCGCTCCTTTATTATTTGAAATATTATTTTGCAAAAGCTTAACGTTTGATTGAGGTATGTTTCAGTTCTTATTTATCCATTCTGCTGTGCAGCAGAATTGCGAATCGGTACGAGGGCGCGCAGCCGGGGTTCGCGAAGATAGAGTCCACCCCAGATCAGAATGCCCACATAAACAGGAAAGAGAATATGGCTGAAGAGCGGATCCCCGCTGCGGACATGACTAGCGACCGCGCCGCCAAGATATCCGGTAAGAAGGATCGCGCCGAGAACCGACGTTTGCGGCAGCACGTAGAGCACTACGCAGGTGAGCAGGAGAATTCCGAGAGGAACGATTACGCCAGCAGAGTATCCAAGTTGGATGGTGGCCTGGACGACAAAGCCCGGTTTTGCGAGTTTCATGATGGCGTCCATCAATAGAAACAGCACCGGAATCGCAGTCAGGATGCGGCTGCCCCACAGGCTTCTTGTCGAAACGGAATTGGCTCTCATTGACGTTGATGTGACTGCTTGTGTACTCATCTTGTTATCTCCTTGTCAGGCGAAAATTTCCCATAAACCGCTCTTTTGGGACTTCTAAATGTCAGGGTTTCAGGCTGTCGAGATAGGCGCAGACGGCTTCTCCTGCCTGGGTCATCAGTTCGCGGTTGCGGGAGCTCTTGCCGGTGCCCCAGATTCCCATTTGTGACGCAACCACCAAGGCTGCTACGTGTTCCGGGGAGATGTTTTTGCGGACCTTGCCCCGCTTGATGCCGTTAGCCAGGGCATCTGCATAGCACTTCCGCCATATGGCATAGAGCTTGTCAATGCGGGTGCGAAAACCTTCATCCAGTGGAGACATCTCCTGAGCCAGATTGTTCAGCGGGCAGCCCTGGACATAAAAGCCACTCTCTATATCGGTTTTTACAAATTGCCGGAAGGCGCGCTTGAGATCGGCAAGTGGATCGCTGGAGGTGGCGACAGCATCGAGCCAGCGCTGTTTGAGAAGCGGGCCTATGACGTCATCGACGACTGCATAGCCCAGTTCCTGCTTACCGGCAAAGTGGTGGAACAGGGCACCCTTGGTAGTACCGGCCATCTCCACAATGTGGTTCAGGCTGCCGCCTTGAAAGCCATGTTTATAGAACTCCGCAAAGGCGGCCATCAGGATCTTGTTGCGGGTAGCCGCAGGAGCTTTGGTGGTCATCGCTGCCATACAACTAACATACAGACCAGTTGGTATGTTTGTCAAGAGGAAATTTCGGAGAACGTTACGAAAGTCACGTTATCTTGTGCGGTTTTGGGGTCTTCCGAATTCAAGAATGTCTTTCGGAACTCCGTTGCAGCGCTTTAGTTTCAGCAACTCAATATGCGAATTTCACCTGAGATTCGCAACTTCTCTCCAGCCGCTTCGAGTATTTTCCTTCCTGTTTTTCCACCTTTCTTAACATGGGAACAAGGCCAATATGACCACTACCGGCAGTCATAATGTTCCCACTCTGGACTCAGGGCCGCAAAGTGAATATTTTTTAATTGCCTTCCATCGATTCAAAAGATATTGTTTGCACACCGTCTCCTCCAAAGCAGGCGTTCCAGAAAGCCTCCCCTTAAAAAAAACGCCCAAAGAACTCAACGCGAACGCACGATTTTGCCCAATATAAGGCGCAGGAGCAGCCAAAGCATTTGATCTCGCAGCGGCTGGCAAGTAAGCAAGGAGAACTTACTAAGGAGAACCATATGCGCCAAACTTCATGGATATTGCTTAGCCTTGTCCTATTTTCCGGGTGGCTGCACGCCGCTCAAAGCCTTGCCCGGGTCGATGGTCAAATCAAGAGCGGATTTTACAAGTGCGATGATACAAACACCGGCTTCTGTCCGGAGCTTTCACACCAGATCAGCTACGACAGTAAGTATTCTGGTCACGACGAACCGTCGCTGGTTTTTTACTCCAATAGAGCCGGAGCAGGGAATAATGCCGTTTACCATGTGACGCTGCCAACCGATCCGATCCTATCTCCACGGCAGGATGGCAGAGGAGGAACCTTCAATTTCCAGCTTCATACTGCTCTCTGGTTCGGCATGGTGCTGTGTGATACCCAGTCTTATCCTAATTTCACGAACACCTGCGTTCCTGATACAGACGCCAATATCTTTGACAATCCTGATCCTAATGCTCCTGATTTCATCGGACATCATCCCGGCTCAGCCTTCCTGGAACTCCAGTTTTATCCTCCGGGCGGAGTGAATACCTGTTCTGATCCTTCGCTGTGGTGCGTGGCCATGGTGGTTTTCAGTTTGAACAGCCAGCCGTTAACCGGCAAGATCAACAATCTCGACTGCCGGACTCAAGTAGGTTCGGAGCCGAGCAACTTTGCTTTCTTGACCATGGATGGGTTGGCGCAGTCAGCCGCCGATCCTCTCAATCCTGACGTGGATGGCAAGTTCGGCGTCTTTCCCGGCAAGACATTCCAGATGCAGCCTGGCGATCATCTCACCATTACCATCCATGACACGCCCGATGGATTGCAGGCGGTTGTAGAGGACGTTACCGCTCATATGACGGGATCAATGACGGCCAGCGTGGTCAATGGCTTCGCTCACATCAACTTTGATCCTGATACCGATCCGGCGCATCCGAAGACCTGCTCTTCCACGCCGTATGCTTTCCATCCCATGTATTCCACCTCCAGCGAGCACACGCGCGCGACCTGGACGGCGCATACGTACAATGTCTCGTTTGCCGATGAGATCGGCCATTTCGAGTATTGCAATGCAGTCGACCAGGAAGGTGGGAATTGCGTGCAGGCTGGAGTCAACGATCCGGCGGGAGTGGATGCCGATGACCAGCAGGGAAGCTGTTTCAGCGGCGATTTCCTCGCGCTCTTTGGATTACAGCCGATTGGAGCGTGTATCTCCCAGGACTTCGACTTTGACGGCACGTCATATCAGGCGAAATGGCCAGGCACCGGCCGTTTGCTGGAAGACCTTTTCCTTAAGCCCAGTCCTGTCCGATTCACCAGTCCTAAGTTCAAAGCCAGTGGCACCCAGAGGTTCCATAATTACAGCCGCGTCGGTTTTGAAGCGGATATGCCGGGAATTGAATTTGCCAGCAATCCGGAATGCAACGTCTTTACAGGCGCAGGCTGCACAAATCCCCCAAAGGGAGCTGCCTTCTATCCAATCTTCTCTACCGGGATCAGTGGAGAGGGGTGCGTCTGGCAGTTTGGCGGGCCTCACATTCTGGGCACCATCGATAATTTCGGCGGCAACTCTACGGTGGAGTTCGGGGACATTCTCCCAGTGTCCTTCGTTACCCGCATAGACGCTACTCATCCCAACGGAGGCTCAATCACCATCTTCAGTGATTACCGGCGGATTCTGCCGGTCAACCCCTGTATGAGCTTTGTTGATCCGGATGATGATTAGTTGAGCCCGTTGCAAGGCCCGGAGTGTTTCCGCTTCGGGCCTTTTTATCTTTTATCGCAGGGCGTAGAGGAAATTGAAAAAGAAAAGAAGCCACGAATAATGCGAAGAGCGCGAATCGATGCGGATTAAGTAGATTGGGGGTAAATGAATAATTTGATAAATGTGACTCGAACCATCTCTTAATTTTTATTTCTTCCTCTGCGTCCTTTGCGCCCTCTGCCCTGAAAATCCCTATGCCGCCATGGGTGTCGTGAGTACCTTCAGACCGAGTTCCTCTAAGCGCTTCGTATGAAAACGTATCAGATGCTGGGAGCGGATTTGATCCAAGAATTTTGCACCCAAGTCCACGTAGTCTCTATTTTCCTTGAGCATGTGGTA
>QHVI01000140.1 GCA_003223515.1 Candidatus Angelobacter sp. Gp1-AA117 | reverse complement strand
GAGAACCAGCGCAAAGTGTTTCCTGAATTCAAAGTGCCTGATGAACAGTGGAATGTTTTTGCCAAGGACCGCCAGGGCGCGATTGTGGGCGCGGCCACGGCCAAAAAGTTTGGCTGGAAGATTGGAGACCGCGTTCCCATCAAAGGCACGATCTTTGCAGGCGAATGGGACTTCAATATCGATGGCATTTACCACGTCGGGAAACAAGGCGGAGATGAAACCCAATTCTGGTTTCATTGGGACTACCTTCAAGAGAGCATCCCCGCCGTTAGCGTCTGGAAAGGCAAGGCCGGATGGTATACCGTGCGTGTGTCCGATCCTGATGATGCTCCGCGCATCGTTAAAGCCATAGATGCTGAGTTCGCGAATTCACCTTTTGAGACGCATACCGACACTGAAAAAGCGTTTACTACTAACTGGCTCAAACAGTTTGGCAACATCAAGCTGCTGATCATGAGCATTGGCACCGTGGTCTTCTTTACTTTGTTGCTGGTCACTGGCAATACCATGGCCATCGCGGTACGCGAACGGACTTCAGAACTTGCGGTGCTGAAGGCCCTTGGATACTCCGACCGGTTTGTATTGTTCTTCGTTCTCACAGAGTCCCTGGCCATCTCAGCCCTGGGAGGCGGCGCCGGTCTGTTGCTGGCCAAACTGTGCGTAGTCGCATTTGGCGATCCAACCCATGGCATGCTTCCTATGTTTTACCTGCCCTGGAATGCATTGTTGCTGGGTGTGGCGGCCACTCTTGCCGTAGGGATAGTCAGCGGCCTGCTGCCCGCGATTTCTGCAATGAGACTGCGCGTAGTAGACGCGTTAAGAAGGGTCTGAACATGGCGATTCCTGTTATTTATAACCTGCGCAGTGTGAGAGCGCGATGGAACTCAGCGGTGGTGGCCGTGCTTGGCATTGCCGGTACGGTAGGCGTTTTTGTTGCCATGTTGTCACTCGCCAATGGATTCAAGGCCACATTGGTTTCCTCAGGGTCACCTGGCAATGCCCTCGTCATGCGCGCCGGCGCCGGCGCGGAGATGAACGGAGCTCTGCCGCTGGAACAGGTGAAGGTGCTGGAGGATGCTCCGGGAGTCGCCCGGGGAAGCAATGGCCCTCTGATCACGCCTGAGGTAGTGGTGATCGCGCCTTTTCCCATGCGTTCGACCGGGACTGATGCGAATGTGCAGATTCGCGGCGTGTCATCAAAAGCGCTGGAGGTACGTAGTCAGATAAAGATTGTCGAGGGACGGCTGTTCCGTCCCGGCCTGACGGAACTGGTGGTTGGCCACAATGCCAGCCGAACCTATTCCGGCCTGACGGTTGGAAACACTGTTTCTTTTGGCGGCGGCAAGTGGAACATCGTCGGCATTTTTGACGCGGGGGGCTCAGCCTTTGATTCTGAGGTATGGTGTGACTCTCACGTTCTCAACCAGATCTACCATCGCCCTGAAAACGTGTTTAACTCTGTAACCGTGCATCTCACCTCTCCCGGCGCACTGCGCCAGTTCAAGGACTCGGCCAGCAGCGACCCTCGTTTGACTGTGGATGTCAGCAGCGAAATTGAATATTACGACAAGCAGTCGCAGGGACTGACCACGCTCATCAAAATTCTGGGCTCCATCGTAGCCGTAGTCATGGGTATCGGTGCGGTATTTGGAGCATTGAATACCATGTATTCTGCTGTAGCCGAACGCTCCCGGGAAATTGCCACCATGCGGGCCCTCGGTTTCGGCGGCCCCAGCGTTGTGGTCAGCTTTGTTATCGAAGCGCTGTTGATTTCTTTGCTAGGCGGAGCTTTGGGCTGCCTGGCTGTGTTCCCGTTAAATGGACTCACCACGGGTGCTATGAATCTACAGACTTTTTCTCACGTGGCCTTCGCATTTCGTGTGACTCCGGTGCTGATGGTGATGGGTATCATCTTTGCTTTGATCATGGGAGTTGTCGGCGGAATCTTTCCCGCCTTGCGCGCGGCGCGGCGGCCGGTGGCAGAGGCGTTGCGCTCGCTGTAGCAATGATTTCGTTCTGTAAAAGCGTAAATCGATTCAATCAGCGTCATCAGCGGTAAGGTTTTTTCTTTATGCCGAAGTTCGAAAAACACATCTTCATCTGCACCAACCAGCGGCCGCCTGACAATCCACGCGGCTCCTGCAATGCTTCCGGCAAGGCTGAACTGCATGCCGCCTTCAAGGCCAGCCTGACGCACCATGGAATCAAAGGAACGGTGGTGCGGGCCAACAAGTCAGGCTGCCTGGAGCAGTGCGAGCACGGTCCCACGGTGGTCATTTACCCGGAAGCGGTTTGGTACGGAGGCGTGACTCCGGCGGACGTGGATGAGATTGTTGAATCCCACATCATTGGCAATCGTCCCATCGAACGCCTGATCATTCCCGATTCCTGTTTGAATGCAGCGACTTGCCCGCATAAGCCCCGGAAGCAACTGTGACGCTGTTTAGGGGTTAAATAGACACAGTCAGTTACAATTTGTCCTGCATCTAAGCATTACAGAGTTCCTGCTATGTGGCGGTATTTGAAAGTTCTCGTTTTCCTGCTGGCGCTCACCCTGGGTGCGTCTGCGCAGCAAAACCCCAAGCGGCTGATCCTGAAAGACGGCTCTTATCAAAGCGTCACCAAGTGGGAGACAGTTGGGAACCGCGTGCGTTATTACAGTGCCGAACGCTACCTTTGGGAAGAGCTGCCTGTAGACCTTGTCGACTGGGTCGCCACCGATCGCTATAACCGCGCTCATGACAGTAAACGCACGGTGGATGCGGCCCAGATCGCGCAGGAAGACGAAGCAGAACGCAAAGCCGACGAACTGAGGAGCCCGACCATTGCGCCCGGCCTGAAGCTTCCCGATGGCGGCGGAGTTTTTCTCTTCGATACATACCGCAACCAGCCGCAACTGGTTGAACTGGTGCAGAGTGGCGGAGAGTTGAACAAGCAGACCGGCAAGAATATCCTGCGGGCTGCACTGAATCCGCTGGCGCTCTCCTCCAGGCAGACCATTGAGTTGAAAGGGCTGCATGCCGCCATTCAGGCACACGAAGCCCAGCCGACGATCTATGTGAATGTAGATACGGCAGACGACAATTCCGGTTCAGATGCCGGCGCCGGAGCCAGCACACCCAAGAGCGACCGGGATCAACTGCCGGACCGCTACCGCATCATCCGCATGGAAGAGAAGAAGGACAAACGCATCGTCGGCAATTTGAATATTGCGGTCTACGGCAAAGTGAGCCAGAAGGAAAACTGGATCAAGACCAACAGCACGCCGATGGGTGAGTGGGTGAAGGTTACTCCGGCCGAACCGCTCACTCCGGGCGAATATGCGCTGGTGGAGATGCTCGATAAAAAGCAGATGAATCTATACGTGTGGGACTTCGGCGTGAATCCTGAAGCTCCGGCCAATCCCAGCGCCTGGACTCCGCGCCAGCCCGGCAAAAATCCGACAGGAACAGATGAAAGTCCCGTGCTGCAAAAGCGCCCCCCCAAGCCGTAGCAAGTACGCCGTAAATGACGCGAATTGGGCGAGCTTACGCAAATTGGAATTGCGTCCTTTGCGCTCCCTGCATTGCTATATCCAAAATCCTTGTTTTCCTGCGAAGAATCTCATGCTGCTTTACCCCCTTCCAATCCAGCTTTGGAACCGAAAAAGTCTTGAGGAACTGAAACAGTGCCAGATCAGATATACATAAACTTACTTTTGTTTCCTCTGCGTCCTTTGCGTCCTCTGCATTGCATTGCTAACGATCAAATTCGTCTCAAGGTGCGAAGAATTATCAGCGAAACTTGCACGTAAAAAATTCGCGTTATTCGCGGCCTACCTGCCTTCCTCTGCGCTCTCTGCGTTCTCTGCGGTTAAAGCCGTTTGGTTGTGGCTTCGCTACGCTGCGGTAAAAGGTTTTTCGTTGTGGCTCGCCACGCTGTGGTAAATCATAAGTGCTTCCACTCGCGTGACTCTTGAGTTGAACGAGGATGTATAGGGGCTGAGTGCTGAATGCCAGGTGCTGACTGCTGAATGCCAGGTGCTGACTGCTACTTCAGGATGCCCTGTTGGGCGACGGCAATGTTGTCGCGGCTGGAATTCTTGACCATATACATCATCTCGTCGGCCTGGCGGATGATTTCGTGCGAGCTCTTCGCATCTTCAGGATAAGTCGCGAGTCCCATGCTGCAACGCACATTCAGATTCAGTCCTTCCTCCGTGAGGAACTGCGTGCGGCGCATCATCTCCTGCAGGCGTTTGGCCACCACCAGGGCGGAGTTCTTTTCGGTCTGCGGCAGCAGGATCACGAATTCGTCGCCGCCATAACGGAAGGCGTAATCGATCAGGCGAAGCTGTGATTTGACCTTGAAGCCAATCTCCTGCAGCAGTTTGCTTCCTACAAGGTGGCCATAGGTGTCATTGACCAATTTGAAATGGTCAAGATCCATGAAGATCACGCTGAATTCGTAACCAAAGCGCGCGGAGCGGTAGACCTCCGCTTCCAGCGTCTTATAAAGGTGCCGGGCATTGTAGAGGCCGGTGCAGTCGTCGGTGATGGTGAGTTCCTGGATCTTTTCGACAGCGCGAGCGTTATCGATGGCGATGGCAGCGTAATCGCAGAGCGCATGAAGGAAGAACATCTCCTGCTCGCCAAAGCTCTCCATGGCGCAGTTGATGAGCTGGATCACGCCCAGAACACGGTGCTTGGACTGGAGAGGGACGCAGATGATCGAGCGGGTCTTCCACTTGGTCATCTCGTCGATGCGCTTTGAGAAACGCGGATCGTTGTAGACGTCAGGAACGATCAGGGATTCGCCATTTCGGGCCACCCATCCGGCGATGCCTTCGCCCACCTTCAACCGGACGGTTTTCAGGGTCTCGGCCGCATCGCCTACGGCAATCGCGAAATACAGCTCGTCCTTCTGCTCATCGACCATGAGCAGCGACCATGTGTCCGGGCGGAAGAATTCCGCCATCTTGTCCATGATGGTCTGCAGAATCGAGTCGAGATTTAAAGAGGAGGTAAGGGCCTTCGCGACATCATTGAAGATGGCGACTTCCTGAAGTTGCCTCTTACGCTCCGGCACAGCAGCCTCGTTCATTTCGGGGCATTTCCTTGTAACAACGGGACAGAACCTTGATCTTGGAGGGTATTATATGATGCCTTTTTTGGCCTCAGCAACCAGCTATTTTCCCAAGTACCTTCGGTGATAGGCCTTAGGTACCGCAAAAGTTGTTGCTGAATCTCAATTTACACGCGTTTTTGATTTGACACTGGAGTCCTGCTCTTCCTATGATGAGCCACTTGATACCACAAAATCCATAAAAATGGGCATAGCAATGGGTGTGTTCGGGGACAGGCTGCGGCGCGAACGCGAGATGCGGGGCGTCACCCTCGATGAAATAGCGGAATCCACCAAAATCTCACGGCGTTCATTGGAGGCGCTGGAAGAAGAGAATTTCGATCTTCTTCCCGGCGGCATTTTCAATAAAGGTTTTGTCCGTGCCTATGCCCGTTACCTTGGTATCGATGAAGAGCGGGCTGTTGCCGACTATGTAGCCGCCTGCCAGGAGCCGCTATCTGCAGACGACAAGTTCCCGCTGGAAGTCCACCAAGACAAAGACGAGCGCCGGCCTCCGCTGAACGAAAAAAGATCATTCCTGCCTCTGATCCTGGCCGTGATCGCTTTGGTTGTTGGCGTTGCGGGCTGGACTTACTGGACCAAGCACAAATCCCAATTCAGCCACGTGAATGCTGATCAGGAAAGGCCTCCCGCTCCCGCATCCTCCAGTGCAACGCCTGTAACTGTTGCGAGCAGTACTCCACCAGCGCAGGTTTCGCTGCCAGCCGGCCCAACGGCCAGCCCTTCATCCACACCGCTACCGCCTGACCAGCAGAAAACGGCTAGCTCAACAGACTCAGGCTCGTCCAGCAGTGACAAGCAGGCAGCTTTTTCCGGCACAAGCTCAACTGACAAGACCAGCAAGAATGCGCCGAAGCTTGAACAGAAGAATGCTGCGCAGACTTTGCCGGAGATGAAACCCGAGTCAGGCAAGTCGTTCAAGATTTCGATCAAGGCGCATGAGGACTCCTGGTACTCGGTACAGAAAGATGGAGAGCCGGCAGTGGCAGGTATTCTGAAGGCTGACAAGCACAAGGATTTCAAAGCCAAACAGGAGCTGGTGCTCAAGATCGGCAATGCCGGTGGAGTGGAGGTCAGCCATAACGGCAAGGCACTGGGTCCCTTAGGTGAACAGGGCATAGCGCGCACCTTGACATTCAAATCGAACGGGCTGGAGCAATAATTCCATAGCTCCTGCGGCCATTTTCCATTAAAATGAGGGCTGCCCATTTCGCAGCGGGAAAATACCCATTCGGCTGCGTTTCCATTCTGGGCGACTCCAGGGAGTTGCCCCTGGACCAATGTCCATGTAGTCTGCTTGCGGTATCCCAAATACAGGTTCCGAAGCGGTAAAAATCATTAGGAGGAAGCTCAATTGGCTTCACGGGAGCGTTTCTTATTTACGTCTGAGTCAGTCACGGAAGGTCATCCGGACAAGATTGCAGACCAGATCTCTGATGCAATTCTAGATGCTTGTCTGGAGAAAGATCCTTACAGCCGCGTGGCTTGCGAGACCCTGACCACCACAGGTCTGGTCGTTATAGCCGGTGAGATCACCACCGAAGCATATGTGGACTTCCCCACCATCGTTCGGGGTACAGTCAGCGCCGTCGGATACACCGACGCACTTTATGGTTTCGATTCCAATACCTGCGCCGTCATCTCTTCGATCCATTCACAGTCGCCCGATATTGCTATGGGTGTGGACACGGGCGGAGCCGGCGACCAGGGCATGATGTTCGGCTATGCCAGCAACGAAAATGACGACTATATGCCGACACCGATTTCCCTGGCCCACAAGCTGACCCGCCGCCTCTCGGAAGTTCGCAAGAGCGGCAGCCTGCCTTATCTTCGTCCTGATGGAAAATCACAAGTCACAGTGGAGTACGATGCCAGTCACAAGCCTGTTCGTGTGGATGCGGTCGTGATCTCCACCCAGCACTCCGAGCTTGTAGATAACAAGACGCTGCGCGCGGACATTCTTCAGCACGTGATTCAGCAGGCCATCCCGGCTCACCTGCTCGATGCCGATACCAAGTACCACATCAATCCCACTGGACGCTTCGTTGTGGGTGGCCCCATGGGCGATACCGGCCTGACCGGACGCAAGATCATTGTGGACACCTACGGCGGCATGGGCCGTCACGGCGGTGGCGCATTCAGCGGCAAGGACCCGACCAAGGTCGATCGTTCGGCATGTTATATGTGCCGCTACATCGCCAAGAACATCGTGGCTGCCGGACTGGCGGACCGTTGTGAAGTCCAGCTCGCCTATGCCATCGGCGTGGCTGAGCCGGTAAGCGTGCATGTGGATACGTTCGGCACCAGCAAGATCGATGAAGGCCGATTGGTGCAAATGGTGCGTGAAACCTTCCAGCTCACGCCCAAAGGTATCATCGAGTCACTGAAGCTGCGCCGTCCGATCTACAAGAAGACCGCCGCCTATGGACACTTTGGCCGCATGGACCCTGACTTTACCTGGGAAGCCACAGACAAAGCTGCCCAACTGCGCGAAAAAGGCCTGGGCAAAGCCGAGTCAAAGGCCAACGTAGGGGCCTCGAAGTAGCACCGATGATTGGTTCGTTCCACGAACTATATCTGCTGGCGATGGCGATTGCCCTCACAGTTTCAGGGTGGATCGTGACCATACGGGTGCGACGGCGGATAAGGAAAGCGCTGGGAAGAAAAGCCACCGATCTCGAACTGGTGTCGCTCAACACTTGGATGCAGGTGGACGAAGCGGAAAAGAAGAAACGAGAAAATCTGCCGATTCATCCAAGGTGATTCCAGCGCCGCAGGAGCAAATGAGATTCAGCCCGGCACGCAAGTGCCGGGTGCAATATCAAAACGGCGAGTCTGGCCTCAGCCGGACAGCAAATTCTGTAAAAAATCTATGGCGACTAAGCCGCGAAAACAGGAAAACATGTCTACATCCGTACTGCCTCAAGTTTCACACGATGTGAAGAATCTCGATCTGGCTGATCTGGGCAAGCGCCGCATTGAGTGGGCCAACCAGTCCATGCCGGTGCTGCAGAGCATCCGCAAGGAATTCATCAAGAACCAGCCGCTCAAGGGCATTCGCATTGCCGCCTGCCTGCACGTGACCACCGAAACCGCCAACCTCGCCATCACCCTGCGCGATGGTGGCGCTGACGTGGTGCTGTGCGCCTCCAACCCTCTTTCCACGCAGGATGATGTGGCTGCCTCGCTGGTGCGTGACTACAACATCTCCGTGTACGCTATCAAGGGCGAGGACAACGAATCGTATTACAAGCACATCCTTTCCGCGCTCGACCACAAGCCGCACCTCACCATGGATGACGGCGCCGACCTGGTGAGCACCGCGTTCACCAAGCGCCAGGACGTAGTGGAAGGAATCATCGCCGGAACCGAAGAGACCACTACCGGCGTGATCCGCCTGCGCGCCATGGCCAAAGATGGGGCGCTGAAATATCCCATCATCGCCGTGAACGATGCCCTGACCAAGCACATGTTTGACAATCGCTATGGCACCGGACAATCCACCATGGACGGCGTGATCCGCTGCACCAATTCGCTGATCGCCGGCAGCAAGTTCGTGATCGCCGGTTACGGCTGGTGTGGACGCGGCCTTGCTTCGCGCGCGCGCGGCATGGGCGCTGATGTGATCGTCACCGAGATCGAGCCAATAAAGGCCATTGAGGCCGTGATGGATGGCTATCGCGTGATGTCGATGGCCGAAGCCGCCAAGATTGGAGACATCTTCGTGACCGTGACCGGCAACAAGAACGTAATCTCCCGCGAGCACTTCGATGCCATGAAGAATGGCGCTGTCGTTGCAAACTCCGGCCACTTCAACGTGGAAATCGATATTCCCGCGCTCGAAAAGATGGCTTCATCCAAGCGCCAGACCCGCGAATTCGTCGATGAATACGGCCTCAAAGATGGACGCAAGATCTACCTGCTGGGCGAGGGCCGCCTCATCAATCTGGCCGCTGCCGAAGGGCATCCGGCTTCCGTGATGGATATGAGCTTCGCCAACCAGGCGCTCTCCTGCGAGTACCTGGTGAAAAACCAGAAGTCGCTGGAGCGCAAGGTCTACTCCGTTCCTGAAGAACTCGATAAGAAAGTCGCCCGCCTGAAGTTGGAGTCCATGGGCATCAAGATCGACCGCCTCACTCCTGAGCAGGAAGAATATCTGGCAAGCTGGAGCGAGGGAACATAAACAAGCAATTAGCAGCTGGCCATTAGCAACGGCGGCCCTGCGGACCGCCGTTTTGCTTTTGAATGCACTACTTTTTCTTTGTAGTCAATGGATCGTTCCCAGTGACCTTCTCGCCGTGCGGATCACCGG
Organism: Candidatus Angelobacter sp. Gp1-AA117; assembly: GCA_003223515.1. Taxonomy (GTDB): domain Bacteria; phylum Acidobacteriota; class Terriglobia; order Terriglobales; family Acidobacteriaceae; genus Angelobacter. The sequence goes on along the minus strand of QHVI01000140.1, from coordinate 4,287 downwards.
ATTGGGCTTTTCCTCTTACGGTCTCTGCAAGCTTTAGACCGGCAGCACCCGTCTGGTTGGCCTCGCGACAGACGAAATAGTTGATCGCGCCTGCTGTAAGAGTTCCTTTGCTGAGGTCGCCTACTGCGTGCAGGAGATCAATGTGATCGGTCCGATAACCTGGGCCGAATGGAGCAGCCAGGAGCGTAGCATGACCTACAGTGTAGCTCCCTGAACCGGATCCAACTGCATCAGTGACCAGAGTTCCAATCACGATAAACCCAGTTGAAACGTTGTGTGCAGGCCCACCCACCAGAAACACTTCATAGGTCGTGCTCGGGAAGGCAAACTCGATATTGACCCTGATGTGAAGATTGCCTCCGGGTTCACTGTAGGCGATCAATCCCACCTGCGGCCCAATCATATCCAATGGTCCGCCAAACCCATTGGTATCTGAATCAAAAACAACCGGGACCTGAGTCTCCGGCATCGGTCCAACTTTCATACAGTTACTCTCTTTCCGTCTTGTATTTCCATAGCAATCTCTGACACTTACATTGCTGAATCGCGCTGGACGGCTGTTCAGGATCAGTCTCTGCCTGGATATATTGAGTAACGATCCAAACAGCCGATTACTGCAAAGAAATTTTTCCAGGGGAGTTTTTCTTTGCTTAAGGATTGCTCATAAAATGCAAGATTTCGGGATGCCACATGCTTTTGGCAACCACAACTGCAGGTGAGAGTCAGAAGATCACTATGGAAATCCCCAGATTCTGCCGCCCTAAATCGGGATCCTTTTTTAGCTCGGGGAAGCGCTTAAGGAACTGCCACGTCGTTTCATCAGAGATTCGCCAACCCTCTCCAGCAATAAAGACCTTGATATCGCCTCGTAACACGGCTTTGCGCAGCTCTTTCTGCAGTTCCACCCGTAGAACGCCGCCTGCTCCGCTGGAGCCATATCCGTGAATCAGCTTGACCGCGGTGCAGCCTTCAGCCCGCGCCTTGTGCAGTTCGTGATGCATGCGCAAGCCTGCCTGCTCGACCGTTGGCATGCCCTCTTCAAGGTTCACAGTTTTGATCTTGGCCAGCTTGCGCGACATACTGATCACCATTAAACCAGTGTTTTGGGTTTTTCTAAATACCAGGTACTAAGTTCTAAATACTCGGCGTCTTCCTGTCGAACTGCATGTTTTCATTTATGATTTTTGTATGAAGCAGATTTCCGATTGGGCTTTCAATACCGCAAGCCAGCGCGGGGCACAATATGCCGATGTCAGGGTCGTCGACGAGCGCAGCCGCGACCTGACTACGAAGAATGGCAAGGTCGGTCACGCCGCCAGTTCCGATTCTCTGGGAGCGGGAATCCGCGTTCTGGTGAACGATTCATGGGGATTTGCCGCCACGGATGATCTCTCCCGTGAATCCATCGATCGTACAGCAGCCAAGGCCGTGGAGATTGCGCAAGCCTCGGCGACGGTCAAAGAGCATCCCATCCGCATGGCCCCTGAACCGGCCGCCAGGATTGAATGGTCGAGCCCTTGCAAGATAGACCCGTTTACCACCTCGATTGAGCAGAATCTCGACTTGCTGGTGAAGATTGATCGCGAAATGATGGCCGTGCAGGGTGTAACCATGGTGGAAAGCAGCCTGCACTTTGGCCGCTACGAGCAATGGTTCTACAGTACAGAAGGCTCTGATATTCATCAGACTCGCTTCATCACGGGCGCTGGTTTCTCTGCGTTGTCTTTTCAGGGCACCGAGATCCAGAAGCGCTCCTACCCCAACTCTTTTGGTGGCCAGCACCAGAACAAGGGCTATGAATTGATCGAAGAGCTCAAGTTACTGGAGAATGCCCGCCGCATAGCCGAAGAGGCAGTGGCGCTGCACAAGGCAGACAAGTGCCCGCAGGGGAAAGGCACGCTGGTGCTGGGCTCCTCCCAGCTTGGACTTCAGATTCACGAATCCATCGGCCATCCTATCGAGCTTGACCGGGTTCTCGGCATGGAAGCCAATTTTGCCGGAACGTCATTCCTCACACTCGAAAAGCTGCGCAAGCTGCGCTACGGAAGCGACATCGTCAACGTGGTTGCGGACGCCACCGAGCAACACGGCCCCGGCCTCGGCACCTTTGCTTATGACGACGAAGGAGTAAAGGCGCAGTGTACGCCTATCATTACCAACGGCCTGTTCACCGGCTACATCTCATCGCGTGAGACTGCGCATACTATTGGCGAGAACCGTTCCAATGGAACCATGCGCGCGGAAGGATGGAACCGCATCCCGCTGATCCGCATGACCAACATCAGCATCCTTCCGGGAGAAAAGCCGCTCACCTTCGAACAACTGCTGGCCGACACCGACGACGGCATCTACCTGGAGACCAACCGCTCCTGGTCCATAGACGATAAGCGCTACAACTTTCAGTTCGGCTGTGAGATTGGCTGGGAGATCAAAAGCGGCAAGCTGGGACGCATGATCAAGAACCCGTCCTATTCGGGCATTACCACGGAGTTCTGGAACTCCATGGACGCCATCTGTTCCCGTGATCAATGGGTTCTCTGGGGCACGCCCAACTGCGGCAAAGGCCAACCCATGCAAACCATGGGAACCGGACATGGGGCAGCGCCGGCGCGCTTCCGGAATGTGAAACTGGGAACCGCCTACCAAGGCAATTAGCATCTTGCCATTCGCAAAATCTTTAACCGCAGAGGACGCAGAGAGCGCAGAGCATGTTAGATCAGAATAGAGCGCAGGAAGTTTTTAACAGGATCAAGAAATTTTCGACCGTTGATGAAGTTGAGGTTATGTTTTCATCCGCGAATTACTCCCTTACGCGATTCGCGAATAACACGATTCACCAAAATGTCTCGGAGGTGAACGAAGCCGCCTCTATCCGTGTGGCCTTCGATGGCAAGACTGCACGCGCTACTACTAACCGCTTTGACGATGAAAACCTCAAGCGGGCGGTGCAGTCGGCGGAGAGCATTGCCCGTGTGCAGGAACCCAACCCGGAGAGGCTGCCCATGGCCACACCGGCGGAAGCGAATCAGGGAGGCCCACCTCTGGTGCGCTGGTTTGAACAGACGGCCAGGATCACACCCGCAGACCGCGCCGAAGCCGTTGGACAGATCGTTACCACCGCTAAAAAGAACAGCCTCGTGACCGCCGGAATCTATTCCAACTCTGAACACGCTGAGGGAATCGTCAACTCTAAAGGGCTGAATGTCTTTCACAAACAGAGCTCGTCTGAAGTCTCTATCACCATGCTGGCGGACGACTCTTCCGGCTGGCAAAAAGCTAATTTTCCTGACATCCGCGACCTTGACCACCTGCGGCTCGCAGAGATCGCTGCGCAAAAAGCCAGAGAATCACGCGTTCCGCAGGAACTTCCTCCGGGAAAGTTCACGGTCATCCTGGAACCTGCGGCTGTTCTCGATATCGTGGGATTCATGTTCTGGGACTTTGGGGGCCTGGCCATTATCGATCAGCGCTCGTTTCTAAATAACCGCATCGGTACCCGGCTGTTTGGCGAAGACATCACCATCATGGATGACGTTTACCATCCGCTTCAGGCCGGAGCGCCATTTGACGGCGAGGGTGTCCGGCGCAAGAAGGTCACACTGGTAGAGAACGGCGTAATCAGGAATGTGGTTTACGCCCGCAGCACTGCTGAGAAAATACGCCACTCCGAACTTGCAGCTCACGTCGGCAACGTTGAAGTAACCGGTCATGGATTCCCATTACCCAACGAGGTAGGGGAGGCGCCGGTCAACGTAGTATTCATCACGCCCGGCAAAGAGCAGACCACTGAGCAGATGATTGCCGGCACCGAGCGCGGCATTCTCATTACCCGGCTGTGGTATATCCGCGAAGTTGATCCTTACGAAAAAATTGTTACCGGAATGACTCGCGACGGCACATTCTTCATTGAAAACGGCAAGGTGAAACACGGTATCAGAAACTTCCGCTTCAACCAGAGCCTCATCGAGATGCTCAGCAGCGTGGAAGCTATGGGCCAGGCGGTGCGCTCCAGCGGGGAAGAATCCTTCGACATGGTGGTTCCAGCCATGAAGGTGCGCGACTTTAATTTCACTGAGGCCACGAAATTTTAGGCTTTAACCGCAGTCGGACATGGGACTTGAGTCCCACCCAGAAAAGATGAAAATAGGTATGAGCGACTGCGTGGGCGAAAGCCGAATCTCTGTGGCGCCTGCAAGAGCCCGCACCGCAGTCTGGCTTGGACATCGCATCGTACCCGAAACTGTTGCTCCTCTCAGGAAGCACGCAGGGCAGACTGATCCTGATATC
>QHVI01000051.1 GCA_003223515.1 Candidatus Angelobacter sp. Gp1-AA117 | reverse complement strand
AATTCCTCCAAGATCCGCCGCTCGGCTTCGGCCGCCTTCTCCACATCCCCGCCCGCGTTCTCAATAATGCCCAGCATCGCCTCAATCTTGGTTTTCAGTTCTGGGTACTCCTTCAGTCGTTCTTCCAAGCGCGGTTGCTGGCTTGGACAAGTCTTCTCCCTATCGGAAAAACGCTCGGTCATAGGTGCTCCTCGAAAAATGGATTCACCTATGTTGATTTATCTCACTCGCCAGGAAATGTTCGGCCTTAACTGTTGCTAGAACCTCGGAAGTCACCTCCCCCGGCATTGTCCGTCAGGCATTGACTCGCACTTTTAATTGCACCCGGCCCAAGTCGCTGTTGCCATTACCGACAAAAGGCACCCGGAATATCAATCGAAAACACGCGCATGGTTCAGCAGCAACCCTCGTGGTTTTGCGAAGTGGTTCGAGGAATGTGTTCGTCCTACAGCAGTCGATCGTATTCGCGAGCTCGTCAATCTTAGGATGTATGCATCCGTGGAAGACGTGCCGCCATATGAATGGAAAACTCCGCTGCAAAGGTCGATTCAAATACTGAAGAGGCATCGTGATGTCATGTTCCGGGAGAACCCCGCAGTCGCTCCGATTTCCATGATCATCACAAATCTTGCGGCTCATGCATACAAGAGCGAGAGGGATCTTTGGGCAGCACTGACCAGCATTGTGGAAGGCATGCCCAAATTCGTTAGGACAACCAGGCCACGAGTTCCCAATCCTGCCGATCCGGCCGAAGACTATGCCGATCGCTGGGCCAAAAATCCATTCTTGGAATCAAATTTTTGGTCTTGGCATACTCAGGTGAGTGCCGACCTCGAAGCACTGGCACTCGGTATAGAAGATCGCAAAGTTGGAAGCCTCGTACGGCGTATTTTCTCGATCGATTTGAAGCGGGATGAACTAAGTCGATTCGAGAATATGGCTCCGGTCATTCAGGTCGCACGATCCGCCCCGGCCATTTCTATTCCGTATGCACCAAGGCCTTGGGGCAAGTCATGCAAAAAACCCTGAGCGAACGGCACAAGCAGTGGGAATTGAGCGAGCTCCTGGTGAAGTATCCGGGGCTTCGCTTACATCCGAGCAAAGGATTGGATGTAATCGTCCAAGGCATTTTAGAGTTTTCAGCCACGCAAAAGGGCGGAGAACAGATTGATGATGAGTACAGCCTTAGGATTCAAATTCCAGACCGTTATCCCCGGCTGTTGCCGTCCATATGGGAAGTTAACAAACGTATTCCGCCGAAATTCCACAAACTTGACGATGGTTCATTGTGCCTGGGTTCTGAGACCAGACTGCGTTTGATGTTATTGCGCTCTCCCTCGATTTTGTCCTTTGTTGATATGTGTGTTGTGCCGTATTTGTACGGCCATTCTTTTTTTGAAGAACATGGAAGAATGCCATTCGGGGAATTGTCTCATGGCAAGAAAGGTGTGATCGAGGATCTTGCTGAATTGTTTGGTGTTGATGAGCGAATTGTTCTCGGCTTCGTCGCAGTAGCTGCCATGAAGAAAAACGTTGCAAATAAACGTTCGTGTCCATGTGGAAGCGGCCTTCGACTCGGATCGTGCCATCGAAAAAGAGTAAATACATTGCGTAAGCAACTGGGGCGGCGTTGGTTTGCTTATTTAATGGACCAGTTGGTCGATAAACCTGTATACGGCAGTAATGTCCGGACTTCAGATATGAATGCTTATTTTCAAAGAAGCTCTCTCGATGACAATCGGTTCGAGTTCTTGCCATTGACCGCCGAACATCTGCTGGGCGGCACCAAACGTTAATTCGTCTGCGACTCCCGCTGCAAAATGCACAGCTCATCCAGCGCTGCCAGCATTCCCCAGAGCTCAACAAAACAGTAAGCCGGCCATGAGTGTGTCCTATTGCTTGGGTTTTTGGAGAGCTCAACATTCAGACATCTCACAAGAAAGCCGACAGCCATGAGCTTCAAAATTAAAAAACTCTAATTTCCCCCCGTGACCTACCCTGGAGAATTGGATTAGATCAGTGCGGGAACATTTATTTGATAAACAGCCCCTTATAAATGGTTGCGAATCTGCTGTTTTGGCCACATAATCTGTTCACTACCCCCTTTGGCAATTAGAAGTTAGCGTTTCGCGTAATTGCGTCTGAGCGAAGGAACCAGAGCGTCCCTTAAATGCCTGTTCATAAAAAACATTTGGCCGAGCTTTTACTTGAAAACAATCTCCATGGATCGTTAGATCATTTGCGATCTCGGATTGGATTTTCACCGGATGTCTCAGCAACTCAGGCGATTCTGTTCAATCCTAAATACACTCGTCAAGCGAAGATTACGGCCTATCGAGATTGGGTGGAAAGTAATCAACCCTGTGTATTTGGACGTGTAGCAGCCAAAAATAAGAATATCTTTGTCTGTTTGCTCGAAGAAAATGAAATCCTTCGCATGCAAAATGGCGACAAAGACTTGATCGATACGATACAGGATCATCGGCAGGTATGGAAACGCCTTGCTCTTGAAGGATTGACATCATCATTTGTGATTCTGGTAATCAGTCCCCGGCTCGTGAATCGCGAACCGGACGACAGACTGAAAGAAATATGTCGGAAATTGATGGAATCGTATATGCAGGTGCCAGTAGCGGATGACAGCTTTCATAGCCAGCGAGAATATGTCTATTTACACAAAAGCGACTCAACGCTCAAATTTTCGACCCTTCCCAACATCTTCTGTGCCCAGGGCGATGGCCGCTGGTGGCATGATCATCGAACCCCTGGGGGGATCATGATCACATCGAATGCACTGGGGCATTTTATGTATGCACGCAGTAAAAAGGCATCTCTGGAAAGCGCAGAATGCACTTGGGCGTTAGAAAATGCAATGCGAACGATCAACAATGCCCAACCCAGCCCGGGAAAAACTAAGTTTGCACATTGCCCTGCTACATTTCTTGTTCCGCGACAAGCCAAAGACCCCGCCCCTCTCAAACCGACCTCGGCATTTGCTAACTTATCTCCAGATCACTATGAAGGATACTTTCATACGGATCATCTCATTCCGACGGTGTTCTTCCAGAAAGATAGAGATCCTAAGAGCCTCAAGAAATATGACGATCTAAGTCTGCGTTATATTTTTGATTCTTCGTCTGATCCTCAAGGGTATGCCGAGTTAATGGCTGGTATTCCCGTGTCCTGGTACGAGGTTAAACGGGATATGGACCGACTTCCTGATTTTGTCGATCCTGAAAGAACCTCAATCCTTGATCGTTCGCTACGAGGGCGGCTTGTTGACTGGCTGGAAAAGCGGATTAAGCAGCGGTGCTGATAAGAGGTCAGCAATTTTGAGTAATTGGCGGCATGTCCCACTGACCCGCAATGCTCTGGTGAGCCTCGCAGCGAGTTGGTTGGGATAACAGAGAGTTATCGGAACACTATGAAGGACGGCTCGCAAGTTAGCATTATTTGTTTCATAGGGGACCCATTCGATCCTCCTGGGCATGAGCGCTATGGTGGAGGTCACCTCTTCTTATTCGATCTTGGGCGTTTCCTCATCCAAAAAGGCTACCAGCTTACCTTTTTCACTAGGCGAAATGCGGCGGACAAGCCTGCATTTCAAAGACTAGGCCCTCTTTGCTCAATTTATCGCTTGGAGGTGGGGCCTCCAGAGGAACTGGAGCCAGCGGCTGTAGGGATGTATTTAGAGGAGCTCTCAGTCGCCTTTGATACTAAGATCGACTCTCTGAACTTAGAATTCTCTACAATGCACAGTCACTATTGGATTGCAGGAGAAATTGTAAGGCGGTTTTGTCACAAAAAACAAATTCGTCATGTGCATTCAGTCCTTTCGCTGGGCAGACTGAATTGCGAGAAAGGTCAGTCCGTTAAGTCTCCTGTGGCAGCGCTTCGCGACCATGCAGAAGTAAAGATATTCAATGCAGCAGATGCTTTGATTGTGGTTTGTCCTTCGGAATATGCTGATTTAAAAAGGCTTTACCCTGAAGTAAATAATTCAAAAATCTGTGTTATTCCCTATGGAGTTGATCCTGATGTCTTCTACCCGCGTCCTGAGCCCTCAAGTGATTTTGTTCGTCGGCAGACCTACAGATTTACGCAAGGGCCTGAGCCTTCTATTTGAAGCTGTTGGAATTCTCAATGAGCTCTCTGCGTTGCCCCTATTCCAGCTCTGGATAGTCGGAGGCAGTCAGCGCGAGCTCAATGTGATCTCTGAGGTAGTGGAACAAATTGCTGCGCTCCAGAGCCTTCGCTCGAACGGGAGATTGATGTTATGGGGACGTGTCGAAAATGCGGCGCTTTGCGAATTATATAGCCGGGCACTAGTGAGCGTAATTCCCTCATATAGCGAGGAGTTCGGCATTGTCGCAGTTGAGTCGATGATGTCCGGCTGTCCCGTAGTCGCTGCAAGGACCGGCGGACTTGCCGATATTGTCAGTAATGGTGAAAGCGGAACATTGTTCCCTCCTGGCGATGCCTCGACGCTCGCCGCAGTACTCGCGGGGTATTTGCGAAACCCGCAGCTTCGTACGGTCCAGTCCGAGGCGGCGCGATTACGGGCTGTGACATTATTCTCTCGCTCAGTTGTATATCAGCAAATCACTAAGCTCTATCAGGAAGGTCCCACTGTAAACAGGCAAGCTTTTATGGACTTACCGGGCGAATTAGAACCTGGGGTTCTGGAAAAACAGCGTTTAGCTCGTGTAAAGGAAATTCTCAGAGATGAAGGTTTATCGTTCACGCGAATAACGAATACTCACCATCTCGTTTTCCGGATAAAAAATGGGGAGAAGAATTGGTGCGTGAAGTTCTTCATGCAAAGACCTTCTGCCCAATCCCTTCTGTTTAACCATGCACCACGTTTGAACCCCATCAGGGGCACAGTGATAAGTTATCGGCGGGTACTCTACAATCGAAATAATCCACTCTCATTGGTGATCTACCATGCCGAAGAACATCCTGCCCCTCTTGTCATTTTTGAGTGGGCAACAGCGCCTGAAGATGCAACTTCGCTGATAACGGATGAGCTGGTGCTTGCAGTAGCTAAACAGTGCAGCAGCTATAAATGCCTGACAAATGATACGGCCCTGACCGAATATTTAGATAAATTGGAAATTGTTTCCAGGACGAGAGAAGAACGCGATCTCAAAGAGTTTGATATTGCTTCGGCCCATTTAAATTCGTGCATGACTGGAGAATGGCTACTTTGCCGGTCTCATCCTCAAGTTGAGCTCCTTAGAATGCGCATACTACTCAGCCGAAGCGCGTGGCCTGTTCCTGAGGCTTTTCGTATCCGTGCACTGCAACTTATAGAACTCTTGGATAAAAAAGAATTCACTATAGAGAAACCAGAGTTAGCCCATGGTGACTTAAAAAGTGATCACTTCTTACTCGATAAAACGGGCCAGATCCGCTTGGCAGATTTCGAACACTCCCGATATGCGGTGGGACCACTTGATTTTGCAATCTGGCTCAGTACATCGATCTGGGAGAAGCCACAATTCAGCCCCAAAGAGACATGGGACAGAGTAAAAAATATCATTCCAGAACCACGAAAACAGTTCCTCTCTATTTCTTGGATTGTGGCAGAACTTCTTTTTAGGGCCCTCCTGGCGTTTTCACGGGGCGATCCCGACGGTCTCGCTCGCGCCGAAAGAGTGTTTGCGGGATTGGGATTGCTCCTGTTTAATAACTCGGTTACTCGGTAATAATGAAAAAATGGTATGCTCCGATCTTTTTACAGTGTCGGCCACGCAATCCTGGAATTAAGTCCTGCTGGCCATTCATTATCATGGTCGCCAGATCAATAGCTGACCGCTGCGCCGAATCCGGAAGAGTGCGTAACAGGCCTGTATGAGTTGGTGAATGTTCGGCTCTCAACGCGATATTCGCAATTGCAAGCACCATGCGTGTACCGGCGCTGGGATGATCTGGCTTGAGGGAGAAAACCTGCTTTTCAACTAAGGGTATAGAACGCAGCGTCATCTGGTCTGCAACCAAGCTACGCGGTATGTCTCCTAGAAGGAAGTGTGCGGTCGCCATGTTGGACCGCACCCTCCACAGCCGCCGGCCTATCTCATGGCGAAAGCCAAGGCGGTCGGCATCGCGTAGGAGATGCAACGCCTGCTCTGATGCATTCTGCATGAGAGCTGCGCAACCTAGATTCAAGAGGCAACGCAGTTCGGAGTTTTCCAGCCCCTGTTGTCTGCTCAATATCAGCCCGTCCTCAAGGAATTTGACTGCGGAATCGAGTTTATCTTCCAGTAGATCAAGGTGCGCGAGATCAATCAGAGTGTGAATATAGCGGCCTCCTGTGCCACCTCGTGCAGCAATTTTAAGCGCACGGCTCCAATGTCGCCGGGTTTCAGACCAATTAGTATAGAAATAAGTCGCGCCGAAATTCGCACGGATTTGGGCCAGGAGTTCCCAGTGATTTCCTGTTAATTTCGCAGCTTTAATGAGCGTTGCTCTTGACTGGCCCAGCTGACCGCATTGGCGCTGCACTATAGCTAATCTTACGAGATTGAGACAGCGTTTCTCGATAACTGTAGCACTTTTAGGGAGGTCTGAAAAAACCGCTTCCGCAGCTTGATGAAGTTGAAGAGATTCAGAGATGTTTTCTCGATTGAACTCCTGCCGCCCTTGGTACATTTTGACCATTGCTGACAGGTAGCTATCCTTGAGCCGCTCGGCAAACATCCCTGCTTCCGTAAGTGCCTTTGCGATGGAAGTGCTTCCTCCGCTACCCACGGCCACCAGTTGTTCAATATACTGGAGCAGAAGATCAGCTGTTGCTCGTTCTCGCGTCGACCGATCGAGGGAGCGGAGGACAGGTGTGGCGACAGAGATTGCTTCATCAAACGAAGGTCGATAACGCCCGCTTTGGACGGCAAATACGTTTGTGGCAATATTCTGGTCGGTAACTGCCAGCGCTAATGCAAGTGCTTGCACAGCTTCAAGATGATGATGAGCATTTTGTGCAACCTCAAAATGCTTGAGGGCGTAACGCCAGCAATCATCAGCCATGCCCGCTTGGTAAGCTAGAGAGCTCAGAAGCGGTAAATTGTTATATTCCGCAATTCTCTCGAGCAAAGACTTAGCTACCTTGCGCTGCTGAAACTGCCCCATGTCTTCCAAAAGTACGTGCCGAACCAGATCGTGATCGAATTGGACTTCCGACGACATAATGGGCGAGAAGCGGATCACTTCAAGAGCTCTGCATTCCGCCAATGCTTGCTCCAGAGCTCTTCCGCTGGGACAACCTGCATTCTGCGCACACAACATTGGATCAAAGGCGATAGAGATACAAGCGCCTGTTGCAAGAAAGTCGCTCAACCAATCTGGATATCTCTCTTGCAGTCCTTTGAGCCGGTAATGCGTAGGACGACGAAGCTCCTGGCTGTCTAGTGAGCGAATCATTTGCTCAGGGTAAAGAAGACGCCAGGTTCCATTTTTTTCCCCCCCAGGTTCAAGCGCTTTAAGTTCGACGAGAAGCCCCATCGCTTCACGGATGCCAAAAGGCGTAGTCCCTACCTGGCTGATTATTTCCTGCGAATGATATTCCTCAATCTCGGGAATCGCGACCCGGAGCATTTCCAACGCCTCTTCTGGATTAAATCCGTGCAAATGAAATTCTTTGGCATCGCTACTGACTCGCAATTCACCAAAGGAATTTCTCCACTCTATCCGTAGTGCTTCATCATCCCAAACGGAGTCTTCCCGAGTAGTCAGCAAAGTAAAGACCCGGACAGAGCCGAGTTTTAACAGCCCCCGCTGCATCCCCTGGAGCATTGTCATTACGGTGGGAAGACATTTATGTAGATCTTCGAAAATGATTATCGTCTGGTTGCGCGCGGAGAAGTTTGCGAGCATTAATGCAAGAAACTGACCAAATTGACTATGGCTGAAGGGAAGTTCCCGAACATCCTTATTGACGACACAGTGGGCAAAAGCGCTGGCCTCTGGTTTGGAGAGACCCGAACGGATAAGCCACTCTGTGAGAGTGTCTGCAAGTGTGCTTGAAATTTGATCCAAAGGCACCGGAAATATTTGGCCGAGTATTGCCAGTGCGACAGCATTGGGAGTTTGATCAACGGCACCATCAAGATAGACTTCATATACTCCATGATTTAACCAAAAGCGACGAATCGACCTAATAAGATGAGTTTTTCCGATGCCTGCTATTGAAATGACGTTGGCAATGCAAGGTTTGGCGGTAAGCATCCACTCTTGAAGCACACAAAGAAAGTTGTGGTGCTGACGCACTCTGGAAGGGGGTATCCAGTCCGGCAGGAGTGTCCCTCGAACGTGACATATTCCGGTTTCACGAATGATAGAGCACAATACCGGTTGCCCCTCGTCATTTGTGATTTTGATGGAAAAACTACTCAGGGACAGCGTACAACTATGGTCGGTATAAACCATGAAAGCCACTCGGAATTGGTCACCAACCCCAACAAAGCTATGGTCGGACTCGAGACGTGATGAAATTTGAAGAGTTTCTCTCCCATCATACTCAAGATTGGCCCGTAGCCCTTTATATATCCCGACGAATTCCGTCGCTCTACATTCCGCTTCCACAAAAATCGGTTCGCCGACAGCATGTTCAGATACCGTAATGCCGGTAGTTTTCGAACAACGATAGAATTGGTCAGTCGTGAATCTGAGCTGAGCTTTGATTTCAGGCTTTTCCGTATCCGCCGTGCAAAGAGATGTTGGTTTGACAGAGGACGTAACCTCCTCAGCAATTCGGATAAGGGTTTTTCCATCAATCAGAGCAAACTGCACACCATATCGATTGGCATACCTGCCCAGGTCTTCCCTGAATTGCCGGGTGAAATCGCGATTGCATACAAAAACAAGTTTAGTTACGTGTTCAAGAGATGAGCGAAAAAGAGTTCCACCGAGATCATGATGATCAACATTTTCGCTTGATCGCTTCTTTACTTCCACCCACAAGGTGACAAAAATACCTAATTCGGTCGGCAGGACAAGTCCGTTTGTTGGAATATTTTGTCTTAATGAAGACGAACCACCGAGAATAACTGTTGCTTCACCGTCATGGGCACCATCCCCTCCAACATCTGAGCCGGCCTTTTTTTCAGTCCGATGAAGAGACAATCCAAATGGCTCATAGTACCGGCGCAGAACTTCGACGGCAAATCGCTCCAGATCAGCCCACTTGGCGCGCTGCAGCGCGTCATAAGAGAAATGATCAATCGAAAGCTCAAACTCGGGTATCGCGGATTCAGTAGACATAACTCTCTGTTATCGAAACCGCATTCCCGATTTGTGACACTGTTACTTGCGACTAAGCTTGGCCTGTGTTAACCATCTTGAGTCCTTTCACCCGGTTTCACGACTCTGATTCACCAGATAACTTGAGCGTCTCGCCAACTGAAACCGTCGAGATCGGCTACGAATCCTGCTTGCAATAGGTACATTCGGCGGGCTGCCGAGCAGTTCCACGATTACTTGCGTAACCGGGTTTCTTTATCCTTAAAATGCTTTAATCAAATCGCCGAGTTATTGCGACAGCAGGGTCATTCAATTTGAAAAAGGAGTGGGCCATGTTATTGCCACTGAGGTGTGCTGGCCCGATCGCTGACAATGCAACTGAAGCAGGCATGTATAGACTTTTTAGCCGGCTACTTCTCGACTCATCACCGAACGGCCAAGACCAAGACTGCCTACGAATCGGATTTGGCTCAATTTACAGGATTTGCAGGAGGGAATTTAGAAGTGCGCGATCTCACCAGTTCGGTCATTGAGAGCTGGGCAGCTCATCTACGGGAGTTGGAATATGCTCCTACTTCCATTCGACGGAAGGTCGTTGTTTTAAAGGTGTTCTTTGGATATTGGGTTAGGAAGGGAACCCTTGTTGAATCCCCATTTTGGCGTGTGAGACTAAGCTTCGGACGCGTAGAGCAGTTGCCAAGGGCGCTAACCGAACAAGAGATGAAGGCTCTACTAGTTCAGACGGAATTAAACAGCACCGCTGCTGCCACAACAGGTTCTGTTTCTCACCGAACAGAACGTGCAACTTACGCCTCCGCGTATCTTCGAATGCGAAATCAAGCATTGGTCGATCTCCTGTTTGCAACAGGAATGAGGGTTGGAGAACTGTCGGCCCTTGATATTAGTGACTTTGGCGTTCAGGAGGGCACATTTAAGATAAAAGGCAAGGGCGGCCGTGATCGAATTGGATTTGCAGTGGACGAAGCAAGTCTCAGGCTACAAAGAGACCACTTGACGCTCAGAGGTCAAATACAGACTCGCTGCCCGGCGTTGTTTCTGAACTTCGTTGGCAATCGACTCTCGACTCAAGGAATTACGAACGTCATTTCTCAGTTGAGGAAGGATGCCAAAATTGAGCGGCATGTCACACCGCATATGCTACGACACACGGTTGCCACGTTGCTTCTCCGTAATGGAGTTGACATCAGGGTCGTTCAAGAATTTCTCGGTCATTCGTCAATCGCCACAACGCAGCGGTACACTCATATCAGCAAGGAACATCTAATTTCCGTCCTGAAGACGTCTCATCCATCATTTAATCTACGATCGAACATTTGGCTGCGCCAGGGAGAAGCTACAGACAGACTCGACCGATACTCACAGAAATGCTGACCAAACGATTGCTTAAAGTGGTTTTCAAAGCAATGCAGCGCAGCAAATGAAAGAAGATATTAATCGACAGAGTTTGCTAGCTCGTCGCTCATATATGCCATGAATTCGCGTTCTAATCTGTCAAATGGTACGCGATACTCGTTCGCTTTAGCTGTGATGTGAGCTGCAAGCTCGCCTATCGTCTTAGGTGCAACTGCGTCGAAAAATATATCCCGGATGACATTTTTTAATGTCTCTTGATCAATGCCACTTTGCTCTGCAGGCTGCTCTCGGTTGTTGTGCCTGATTGCCGGATCCTCAAAATTCATGGACCTGAATTACGATTATAATGATCGACCTTTTAGCTCGATGCTTAAACAATATCAATTCGAAGCCCTTTGTCAAATGGGAAGAAGGCTTTGCGATTTGGTCGTGTCTCTGGCTTGATTGGATAACAACGACGGCTCCAACCGGCAGCGAGTAAACTTGAGTTCGATGAAGACCAAGACTCGGGCGAAAGGAGCCGCCAATGAAGATTATAGGCTGTGATTTCCATCCGAGTTTCCAACAAATTGCGATGCTTGATACAGAAGCGGGGAGAGCTCACAGAAAAGCGGCTGAAACCAGAAGGAGCCGCTCAGTTTTATCGCCAACTGCAGGTCCACAGTCGTGCCGCCATTCCCCCAGATCAAATCCTGCACCCTCGACTCCAAAAACAAATGCTGATTGACATTGCCACTGCCATCACGATTTGTTTAAAGAGCGAAGATAGCCGCTGTTTAACGTCCGCGTCCTTCGTTCTTTCCAACTCGGCGAGTTGAACGCTCGTCGCACAGAGCTGTCCATCAGTGGGTAGATCGGAGCGCTGAATGGTTCCCTTGGCGAGAGCATCGAAAACATTCGTGTCGAGTAAGTAACGCCGCATACCGCTCCAGATTCCCTGATCCTGACCGCCCAATTTGCGCATTGCTTTAGCCATCAATCTTATATTATGCTTTGCCCCATCACCCCCTCCTAAATCTTTTAGGTTGGGCCTGCTTTGGCCTGGCTATTCGTGGTTTGAGGAAAGAATGATCGACTGGCTACGAGCTACGCAATCTGCTTATTTTTTCAAACGGAAAATAAGGCTGCCTAAAAGAGCGATTGCTGAAGCATTCAGAGACATCCGCAAGGCTGCTGATACGACCACAAACAGAAACGTCTTCCTTCACGTCAAAGAATCTCTCGGACAAGCACACTGGTCTGCTATTTCATTCTATTTTGAGCGGACACCATCTTTCCTATACGACCTTCCGCCGAACTACATGAAAGAACGGATTTGCGGTTTCATACTGCTGGTCGAATATCGCGACCATGCTGTTCTGTTTAAATCCAATCTGGATTTTCCTTCTGAGTTCAAGACGAGATACCTGCAACGTGTTAGTGACGACAGACTTGAATCTGCAATTGCTCAGGAGCATGTGATATTTGAGCGAATAAACCTGCGTAACATGTCGATCTCGAAACATGCGTTGAAAAACAAAAGCCTTGAAGCCAACAACCTGGAGAATGTGGTTTCTCCAGCCGGGGCGAATCGTTTTGTGGCGAACGGATATCGCGTGAGAAATGCGGGGCGGCGTGTTACAGCCACTCCCAGCACTGGCCGAATTGCAACTCGCTCGGATAGATCAGGCTATGAACAGATGGTTCAATACTCAATCCAATACGTCGACCGTTTTTTAGAACATCACAATGCACCGCTTTCACCATTTATCCGCTCGTTCGCTCGTCCTATAAATCTCGAATCGATGCTTCCTACCCTACAACCGAGGTACATCGCGGTGGATGTTGGAACCCTGGAGGAAGCAGTATTTGATGAGATTGAGGGGATTCGATTGGTACATGGCAATGATGAGGAAGCTGAGGTTCTGACAAAAGATGGAGTGGACGTTGTTATTGCAGCGCTGGACAAAAATTTCACTATTCAAAAAGCCCGAGACGAATATCGTGTAATTGATCCTGACGACCAGCACAAAGTCGGCGAAATCAACCTCAACAAGAGCCGCATTTCATTGCGCAAATTGGACATTCCTGAGATCGACAACATCTACGTGGAAATCGTCAATGCTCCTGATGATGCGGACCGAGTGCTTCTTAAGCGTTATCTAGATCGCGAGAGCCTCTTTACAGTTTTATTTAGCGATCTATCCATAGTGTACGTAGAAGGTGAGCTTTACAAGGACAACACTTTAGCCGACGGAGAGGCTCTCTTACGTCATGTCATGTCAAAGGCAGAATTGAATCAGTCTGTAAGCGAGAAGGGACAATTTGCCGTCGGGCAAGCTGCATTCGATGCCAACTCTGTTTTTGGAGTAATTGTGGACAGCATTCGGGAGAATGGCGAGGTACTTATTTGTGATGACTTGGGTGACGAGTGGGCTGATTTCCTCGGTGTGAACAGCACGGTACGTCCAAATACGTTTAGCTTTTACCACGCGAAGCACGGCGCAGCGGGGCTGGGAGCATCATCCTTGCACGACTTGGTTAGCCAGGCATCAAAAAATCTTGGCCGAATGAATCCGACCCCCGAAGATATCGCTCATAAAATGCCCGCATGGGAGCAGGTGTATCGCAATGATGGTGTAGAAACGGCAATACAGCGCATTATTGGCGGCGATCCTGCAACGTTACCAGCCACGATCAACGAGGCCATTGCAAAGCCGGACACCATCCGAAGGGTCTACATAGTTACGTCCCTGTTAAGCAGAAACCAGCTTGTAGGAGCGTTCGCGGCGATTCAGAGAGGCGAACCGCCAACTCCACACTTTGTACAGCTCTACTGGCTTCTCGTGTCTTTCATTGGGAATTGTAAAGAATTTGGAGCATACGCCTACATAATCTGTCGAGAATAGCGCGGGATAGATGGGGTGCTGCTGGTTCAAATCGCCACTATCTGCCGTTTCCATCATTCCCTCTCGGGCGTTGTCCAATCGCATTTCAAACGCCAATATTGGTAAGGAAGAAATATGGCATCGTCGAAGCATTTGAAAAAACTCAAAGAAAGGGTTTCAGCTTGGAATGAATGGCGCAAGCAACATCCCCGCATAAAGCCCGACCTTTGAAAATATTGACCTCAGCGGAATAGATCTAAAAGGGCCGCAGTATCTGGGGTGGCCTTTGGGTACGCCTGCGATACTAAGCCGATGTGTGTTGCCTGTTCGCCTAGCACTTTGTCTCTCCACCGTCGGATACTCATCACCTCCAAACGCTCACCCTCAAAAGGGATCTGTCTGATTCGCTTTTGTCCGTCGCGTGTACCATGCTTTAACCAGTCCCGTACTTCCATCCAGTGCATGTGACCTTTTGGGTCGAGTGCGACAAATAGAAGTCGTGCAGCCAACTTTTGGCGTTCCTGCCTTACGCGATGAGGCAGAGCCCTGCAATGCATACAGGCAACGGACACGTGCAAGTCAATTAACTCAATCTGCTTATTGATCTTTGAGGCTTTCGCAGCCTCAATTTCGCCTACAGCGCTGCAGGCGGCAGACCAGAAATTCGGTGTAAGTTATTGAAAAAATTGGTCGGGGAGAGAGGATTTGAACCTCCGACCCCCTGGTCCCGAACCGGGTCTGGAAACATTTTTTGAATTCAGGGTGGATGAGAGGGGGAAGAGGTTTGTTTTCAAAGGCTTACACAAACCTTTGACCGGCGCGGATTCAGAAAGACTGAAGACGCGCCGCTTGCCGCCTACGCTCCCGCCCCTTCCCTAAATCATTCTTTGGTTAGTTTCAGAGCGGCAAGGAGCTTCCTGGGATAATCAGAATCGGCAACTTTGAATGCCAGTTGCCCGTTTGAGCCCTTGACCTGGTACTGTTCGCGCTTTCCACGTTTGACGCTTATCCACTGCGTTCCACCATGATTCAGGTTCAGAAGTGTTTTGACCTCTGGACTGGCTAGAATCACTACGCCATCGGTCTCACAAATTAATAAAAGAAAAGTGTCATTGAAAGCTGCTTCCAGTTGTGTAAGCTCGTCTTGATGAATTCGTTGAAATGTAAACCCCCAAGGACTCATGCGGAGAGTCGAGTGCTTGATGTAAATCCCAACCTTCCCGTTGATCACATAAGAAGAGTTCCCCTTAAACGAGGCAAAAGGTTTGATTTCAACGGGGTACTCGCTAAGCGATATCAACTTAAGCAGCGCCGCGCCATAATATAGTTCATGCTCCCTTACCATGAGCCAGTTCCTCTTTGATATTTTTCAGAAACATGATGCCAGCGACATACTTATAAAATACCCTCCCTCGGCCCCTGCTGTTATGGTGAATACGAATATGGTGAGCAACTTCTGGATGCCCAGTAAAATTGGCACCACCCATAAATCCCTTTTTACGGCTGATCTTAGTCTGGTCAGCATCTTTCATTGCAGCAATTGAAAGTGATCGATGAATCATAATCTGCGACTTCGCATCCGTGACGTTTGCCGCAATAAAGTCAAACAAATATTGTGGCAGAGCCGAATCGCCAAGCAGTTTTCGCAATTCACTAATTCTCGAAATCTGATCACCGTTGGACTCGGTAATTTTATTTAAGGAATCGGCCAACGCATCATAATCAAATAATGCATAACTCATCTCTCCGCTATCCAACGTCACATTGGTTTGATCGATGCTGCTCGATGCAACTGCTGAGATGCGCTCATTAGACAGCCAAACCGGCGCACCACGACCGGCTTCGATAGACTTCAGTGCTAGCCTGTGAAACACAAAACATTTTTGCCAGTCCGCATAGAGTTGCGACGGTATAGTGAGCTCAAAAAACCTGAGATATTTTCCCCTAGCTCCAAACATCCTCGCCCGTTGAATATATGTATCCTGCTGAAGCTTGTGCTTCACGTCCCGAGTAAAAAACATTGATAACAGATTATCAAAAGTGACACCTCGCGAGATAATATTGCCACCAATGATTACGGTAAAAGGACAAGCAGGTGTGGTGCCTTTATTCAGAACGTCATTGTCGCTATTGAGTACTTTGATTTCATTCCGCAAAATATTGCCGAGAATGAACCGTGTAATGTTCTTGCTCTCTTGTGGATATCTCTTTTCTGCGATCTCCCAGATTGACTTCACATATTTTTCATGATTGGCATTTTGATCATTTGCTAGGACGGCAAAGATCTTTTGCATGACTTCAAAGTCTCTCTTGTGATCGATTTTCTTTCCGCTAGTGTGAATTAAAAATGTGTAGTTTCCGTTTAGATCAGTCTTGTTAATGTCAGAGTGCAGATTTAAATATGCCGAGTTGACGAGAAAACGAAAAAACGCCTCTCTGCAGTATTTGGGATCATCGCCGGCCTTGTCTGAAATGAGACAAAGTGTAAAGTCCTTGTTACCCATCAACGGAAAAAATGTCTCTTGGCCTGTATATTCCTTGTGCGGTTCAAAACGAACCCACTTTTGGTGTTCGTTGTCGAACGTGTTATTCAGATCAAGCCTTGCAGGAGTTGCTGTAACGCCTACATAAATTCCGCCGGTTCCCAATATCTCCCGAATCAATTCATTAATCCTACTTTGCTTACCTTTATTGATCTGGGAATTTGGCGAAGCGTAATCTGCCTCATCATCAACAATGACGATGCCGTCCCGTGAGCCAATTTTAGCGATCAGTTTGCGAAGATCACTTGGATTCTTCTTGCAGAAAATAATGAATGGCCTATCGTCTATGGTCACAGATCGGTCAATGATGTCCTTGAAATTTACCGGAGCTGGCGCCAAGCGAGAAGATTTGA
This sequence comes from Candidatus Angelobacter sp. Gp1-AA117, assembly GCA_003223515.1. Classification (GTDB taxonomy): domain Bacteria; phylum Acidobacteriota; class Terriglobia; order Terriglobales; family Acidobacteriaceae; genus Angelobacter. The sequence continues at coordinate 20,468 of QHVI01000051.1, read as the reverse complement.
AGCGTCTTAAGTTTTGTTCGAGAAGACTCACATTGTCATTGAGCAAATGAACAATAATTTTATATCCCTCGTCTACCAGCTTTGCAGTCAGCGCAATCATCATCTCCGTCTTGCCACTTTGAGGCTCGCCATAAATAACGAAGGAGCGAGTCTGGTGCTGACTAATATTTGCTACTGCCTCTTTGACAGCATTTTCAATACATGAGGTCTGAATTCCGCTTGCCCGTAGATGTTCAACACGGCGGTCATACTGGCCACCTTGCAAGCTATTTAGGTCTTTATAATCATTGATGTCGAACATAATATTTCTTTGTTTTGGCCGAATACAAAGCCTGAGGGGCTTTGGTGACAAGAGAGTTAAATTGCTATCTTTCGACTCTTTCTAAAAGTTAAAAGGACTTCCTCTCTCATGCGTGCACGCAACTCTTTGCCAGAGATTCTATGATCAGGCGGCGGCAAGTACCTACGACTTACGAGCAGTGGCCTGCGCCGGCTCGAATACAATATAAGACCGTTCTTCTTCGCGATAGAAACCAGCGCCCAAGAATTGCGGATAAATACGCCCTTGATCATCGAATCGCCAATGACGACTACAGCCTCACCATTCTTTCGGAGAACTCTTGCGATCTCTGAAAAGACTTTATCCATATCTCGCAAATACTGCTTTAACATATCTTGAATCCGTCCTGGCAGCTTCGTCGTCTCGCCCATCCGTTTGAGCGCCTTACTTAACTCATCATCTAACTCGCTGTCTACAGAATGCTCCGCGCCAACATTTCTAGAACGTAGCTCTCGAAGGTCAGAGATCCAGTGGCGCATCCATACGAGAGAAAGCTTATGCCCACGTAAATAGTCAATGGCATTTAAATAGGGTGGCGAGGTGATAACAAGGTCAATACTTCGGCTCTCAATGGGGAGTTCTCTTGCATCCCCTTTGCGTATTTGTGCAATAGGAATCTTACGAGCAGCGGAGAATGGCGAATTCTTGAGAATCGTTTCAACCGAAGCAAGAAACCGATCAAATGGTTTTATCGGTGCGGTCTTATACTTTTTGTGTGGACGGCTATGTGAAACGTCCATCGCCAATGAGGCTCCTATTTTTTTTGTGATAATCAGACGCGAAAAAGCACACCACAGAAGAGTTCGATCAACCGACTCCTTTATTTTCGAGATGGAACCTGCGAGAGCAGCTAATTGCCGTCGATTGGTGGCATCGAACCAGAAACGTATGAAAGCCTTCGTTTCCTTATCGGCCCCCACCGGATACGCATCTTTAACGTGTAGCTTTTTATATATTTTTTCCGCTTCTTTCAACACTTTTTCCGCAGACTTGCGAAGGTGCTTGGGTTTGATGTCCGAGGCCCAGGTCTTGGCAATGAGTAACGCTAGCGGATCGGTGTCAAAGCCAATCGCCCGGTGTCCGCGAAGCCTAGCTGCTACAGCCGTGGTCCCGGACCCAACCATGGGGTCAAGAACTCGTAGCGTTCCTTTTCTACCGCTTAAGCGGCGCAGAGCAATTGACGGTGCCATTCGGGCTGGAAATGGGTGGATCGGCCGTATCGTTGTAATAGACTTAGACATTGTATTTTTAAAGTTTAGAGTTGAAATCCCGTTGTTTCTTCCTCAGGATATTCCCGAATTACAGAGCCTATCAATGCCATAACACGATCCGGTCGTTGACTTAACTCTACAGAATTCTTTCTAGCAGATATCATTTCAGGTGCCAGTCCAGAAATCGCCAAGCAAGTTTGATAAAGATCCGCTTTGGAAATATTGAGCTTCTTGGGTCCCTTTTGTAAAGCAACCGCTAAACCAGAATATTCAACCGCTTCGTCAGGCCGTTCTTTTTGCAGCTCCCAAATCGCATCCATTATGCTCCGGTAATGTGCCTTAGGAACTTGTTCTGCAGCCATTTTATCCACCCATGTGCTTACTTCTTCAGGTGTGATGCAGCTGTCAAAAAGTTCGCGTAACCGATCGAGTCCAAGTCTCTTAAGGGGAACTAATCGAACAAGACGGGCCAAATCCACAATTCGGATTAAAGTGATTGTTTTGCCAGACGCTTTGGTAGTGGGCCATTTTGAATTTCCACAGGCAAAGCGGGATATAAGGTAAGCGGGCAGCGCCCGTGTGCCTAGCACGAACGCAGCCCTAACCAAATTACCTGTTAGGAGGCAAGATGGCTGACATCAGTTTAAGGCAACTCGCCGATTTCCCCGAAGTCAAAGACAAGATCATTGATGCCGTGGAACTCTCTTCCGATGATGAGTTTTACGGAATCACTCTCCGGTTTCAGGATAAGACCACATTGACTTTCACCATTGAACCCTGCGTGATTTCATTCCCTGTTTTGGCGCATTGGGCAAATGGCGAAGAGAAACGCCTGAAGCTCTATAAACCAGTTCGCAGCAACGTCCAGAGGGTGTGACAGGTTAAAATATCAGTATGTCGAAACACCCCAAAGAACACGATTTCATGATGGTTGCTCGCCGAGTTGTCGAACAGGCAATCGGCGAGCAGTTAAACGGCCAGCCTTTGGAAGACCCCAATGCAGGTAAGAACCCCAAAGCTATTGAACGGGGGCGGTTAGGGGGCAAGAAAGGCGGTCGCGCTAGAGCCGAAGCCCTTTCCACGGAGAAGCGCCGAGCCATAGCCAAAAAGGCCGCCAAAGCTCGCTGGTCATGAGCATTCATGCGTTGATTCGTGTATTTCTATTTCTTGCATATCCGTAGAGATCGTCGTATCGAAACACTCGTAACAAATAGAAATTATTTTGTCGCCATCGTATTGGCGCTTGAATCTATCATCTGCCCTGACCTGAATCGTTCGCCTCAGAAATCTCTTTAGTGCTTCCGCTATGTGCGGAACGGGATTACCGCTCGGCCCTGGTTTCTCATAAAAATAGAACGGTGTTGCTGGAATTGGTTCCTCTGCTTTGGGATTCTCTACGTAGGCAAATATTCGCCATCCCTTACGAGTAGAACTGGTGTCACCTTCCGGCGCAAAATCCCACTTCCAGATTCTGTTTTGTAGGTCTGGATGACCTTTCATTGGATGGTTAACAAAAGTAGAGAGCCTATGATCTTTGGCGAGTTTCGCTTGGAGTTCCTTCAAGCCTTGCAGTAGAGACTTGTCCGCTTGGTCTCCACCAATGGAATCAAGGAATTTAGGATTGTCTATTTCAAGTTTGCAACGTGCCAAAGATAAGTCTCTCGTCCCTGTAGGACTAAGAGACTTATCTTACAGCTAGATGCTCGGCTGCCAAAGCTAAAAGCGCTGTAGCTTCGGGATCAGCAGCAAAACGGAAGGATTCGGCTATTGATTCAAGATGTTCGGTTTGTTCGGTCAGTTTCTCTATCGAGCGCTTCCACCAGACGCGAATTTCTGTCCCTAGCTCATGCACATCATTAAGAATGTCTCTTTGCATGGCAACAAGATTCTCAATAGACACTGCTGTTTCCACCAAATCGGCGGCATTTAGTTCGCTGAAGTCGTGGTCTGTCAGGTGGGCGATTAGCTTATCTTCGAGTTTGGATAAGCAGGAAAAGCGATACTTTAGCCAGATGGTCTTACCAGCCACCTTTAAAACCATCGGTACATCTGCTGTTTGCGATCTTGAGCAAGACGTGACCCATTCTGTTGCTTTATGAGCCACACGTACAGATTGCTCTATTTGCTGAATTGGAAGAGCTATAGTGGCCATGATGATACCTCTAGGTCGGTTCTCAAATTGATAATATCGGTAGGAACGGCGCTGAAGTTTAAATCCATCCTACCCCTCTCTCCATTAGACGTAGGTTAGACCACAAAGTTTTGCCCGTTCGTGCCTGTCTTGTCAACCCGGAATAGGCACCCAATTGGGGGATTTTCTCTCTGTGGCTGTGATCGTGAGCGTGCTCACGATCACAGCCACAGAGAGAAATTAGCACGTTTCAGCATGGACTTCAAGCGAAATGCACAAAATGCTTGACACAATTTATTCTCTCAAGCATAATGGTCATTATGAACAGCCTAAGCAATGCCGAACGAACACAGATTGTACGGGCCTTAGTCGAGGGAAACTCCATCAGGTCTACCTGCCGGATGACCGGACGTTCCAAGGGTGCCGTAATCAAGCTGCTGGAAGAGTTGGGTGAGGCTTGCGCTGAGTTCCATGACCGCACCGTTCGCAATGTGAAAGTACGCCGTTTGCAGTGCGATGAAATTTGGAGCTTTGTTGGTTCCAAAGCAAAGAACACTAAAGCCGAAAAGAAAGCCGAAGGATGGGGCGACACTTGGACATGGACGGCCATTGATGCAGACACGAAGCTGTGTGTCTCGTATCTGGTCGGCGGACGTGACGCAGGTTGGGCGCACGAGTTCATGCAAGATTGTGCTGACCGGATTAAGAATCGCGTCCAGATCACCACAGATGGCCATAAGGCGTACTTGAGCGCAGTAGAGGATGCATTCGGCGCTGACATTGATTACGCTGTGTTACAGAAGCTTTACGGCTCACCGTCAGATGATGAACAGCGGAAATACTCACCCGCTAAATGCATCGGCTGTGACATGAAAGTTGTGAGCGGCAATCCAGACCCAAAGCATGTAAGCACGTCCTATGTTGAACGTCAGAATCTTTCAATGCGGATGGGCATGAGGCGCTTCACTCGCCTAACAAACGGATTCAGCAAAAAGGTACAGAACCATTGCCATGCAGTGGCGCTCTATTTCGTGTATTACAACTTCGGGCGTGTTCATCAGACGTTGCGCGTAACGCCTTGCATGGAAGCTGGCCTTACAGATCATGTGTGGAGCATCGAAGAAATCTGCAATCTGGTAGCGCCAAAGAAAGCAGTGTCCAGAGTGCGTGAGACTGAAAAAGAAATGTTGCTGAAAGCACTGTCACGGGAGAACGTGAAAGCCTAACCAGCTTTCTCCGCTTTTGCCTCTTCGATCACGGGCAGTTCGTAAATGCGGAAGATGTGATGCCCGAAAATATCCGCAGCCGCATGAATCAAATCAAAGAGAACAGGCTTATTGCATTTTTGGCATCTGGGGAAATGTTCGTCCTTGAGCAGTGCCACTTCTTTTGGCAGCTTATGGTGAACATGCACAGCACGGTAAATGCCTGTCTCCGGCACGGTATCGCCTGTCTCAGGGAACTTAGTCGTGGGCATATCAGTTGTGAGATGCTGGATTCGCGGTTAGGGTTGGCTTGCTTATTCCCGACCTGTGGAAATCGAAAATGACCCACTACCGACGCTTTATGATCTTTTTTAATTTCTTTTACCAATGCAGACAGCTCACCGTCACTTGTGGGAAAGTCCGGGCCAACAACCGCCGCATGGTCACATTCGTAATCATCACGCTGCCTAGCGATGCCCGAGACGCCGACTGTCTTGGCGGATACTTTTGCGCCTTCCTTTTCTTTGCTCTTTGCCTCCAAGCTGACCTTATAACGATGAGGCTTGCCCTTCGAATCACCTGCTAATCGCGCAGCAGCCAAACCGTCCGGCTTTTTAGGTCCGCCCAGCGGAACGGCATCGAAATTCATACTATCGAATACGCTGACCAGTGCCGCCTCCAGTGCATTTTTGTCGCCTGCAGCATCAATGAGGTCTTGGGCTATCGTTCTCGCATTGCGTTTTCCTGTTGAACGTGCGAGAAAACGCAAAACTTCATCACGGCGAGACAGAACATCATGTATGTCGTCGCTGTCCAGCCCAATTTCGTAGAGATGCGCTTCGAGCAGGACCTCTGACATAGCAAGCAACTCCAACGGTAAACTGCGTTTCTTGTCTTCATACTCGTCCAAGAAATATGCAACGAAGGGATGAAGACTATTGATTTCAAGAGTTCCGGATTCCACGTCCAGTATAGCGATTCCTTCGTCTTGAGACCTTTCCACGAGTTGCACGTCCCGAACGATCCCTTGCTCACTCTCCGCTCGGGCGGTTAACTCATCGAGAAAAACCTCTTTCCCCTGTTTCGTGAGGTTTTGCGGGTAGCTAACACCCTTCGGGCTGATTTTCCCCTCGAGAGCCCCACGCACCAAGCCGATGATGGGACGTCGAGTTAGACTTCCTGGACTGCCAGCAACCCGACTTGAGATCTGCTGGCCGGCAGAAACTTTCGCTTCGTGCTTTTCCAACGCAACTCGGGCATGATTGAATGCGCCATGCAAAACATTCTGTGCAATCGTGGTCAGAACGCCCGCGCGCACAGTCTCGCGGGACGACCGCAGTTCCTCGTCAAGGCTGTCAATATGCACGACCATCCGAAATCGTGAAAATGTGCCATGACGTAGGAGATTTCTGCTGATGCCAAAACCGGGATCATCAATATTGACCAAACGTCCTCGCACATAAACAAAGAATCCATGACTCCTCTCGATTCCGATTGATTTTCCAGTGTCGAGAGGATCTTCGAAGACTTCCACATATCCAGTAATTCGTCCCAGTTGGCGTTCTGACAAACCATGACGACTTTCTTTGGATGCGCGACTATTTCCGGAAATCTTCAACTCAGGTGCCGGCTTGGGGAGCTTTATTAGATCTTTGCCAAGAATCCAATGCCCAACCTTACTCGCGGACAATTTCGCTGGCGGTATCTTTTCTCCGTCTAAAAACAAATTAAAATCATCTCTTAGCGGCATGGCCGTTTGTAGAATCCAGCGAAGTCGTCCCTTCTGGATTTCTAATGCCATATCTTTCAAACTGGACATGATGGCAATTGTCCATGTTCGCGCCGCCCCTTTTCCAAATAATTTTATGGCTTTATATCCTGGCTTATTTCCTTCGATCCATGAGGCAACAGCTTGTCTGGCTTCTTTTTCTGTAAGGGTTCGTAACGGCAAGATTACCCGTTCTTCAGTGTGAATTCCCCCGCCCTCACCAGCCGGAATTTTGGTGTAATCCATGCTGATTGAGTAATAAACGGAGCCAACTTTGCAAATATGCGTGAGGCGGCGAGAAAGGACATATGTCGCCAGCTTGCCAATACCGAACTTTCCGATCTGCTTGCGCCCTTTGGGGCCTAAAAACCCCTCCGAGCGTTTTCTGCTGACTCCAATGAGCCAATGGTCAGTCAGACCTTTTTCGTCCATGCCAAAACCGTCATCGAGTACGGCAATCGTGGCGTCCTGTTCCGTTAGGTCAGGTGAGAGGATCACATGGACATTTGATGCACCGGCATCAAACGAATTTGAGACTAATTCTTCGATCGCCTTGTGAGGACTGGCATAAAGACCTTCTGAAAACAATTGAATGATTCGGTAGCTGATCCGAACTTCGACGCCAGTTTTTTCTTCGCCAATTTTAAAAAAGGTTTGCTTCATGATCTTGCAAGCATGCGATCCATGCGCTCAAAAATGGCAATATTGATTATCTGTCTCATAAGGGGAGGATTGCTTGAAAAACATCGAATGATATTTGAGTTCAGAATAGCAAATAAAGTAAAAAGCCGATAGGGACCAGTGCTCGGATAAATAAAACTTTAATCAATTCCCTTGAGAAGCCCCGACAAGTCTATTTTTAAGGCGTGAGCAATCTTGTGGAGGGTTTTTATCCTGAAGTCGAAACGCCCATTCTCGATCTTGCCGACATACGCCCGGTGAAGCCCGCAAATGTCTGCAAAATCGTCCTGGTTCAAGCCCGTCTTTTCTCGTAAAGCCTTGATTCTAAGGCCGATCTGAATCTGAATATCCTCTTGCATTTGCTTCGATTGTCGGGGTATCCTTCCAGTCTCACAACTCCATATATGGAGACGATAAATATAGAGAGCTAGAGCCCTTAGAACCTCCTGAGGGGACGGCCTCCAGGACGCGGGAAGCGAATAAGAGCAGCATGCCGGGAAGAGCGGTCAGGGTTTTGCGGATTTACGCATTGGCGCTTTTGCTGTTGAGCATAAAGGCAGACCCCGCTGCGGCTGCCCACAAAGAACGCGCCTCGACCATCAAATTCAATACAGCCAACTCCCTCATGTTGGTCACCGCCACGATCAACGGGAAACAAGGCACGTTCATCCTCGATACTGGCGCGATCAGTTCCCTCATCTCCCTTGAATTATCCGGACTCAAAGCGAACTCTCCAGCCATGAAGCAGGGTGCTCCGTCAGACGGATATGTGGGCGAGGCCTACGAGGTTTTCGTTAATATTGAGTTCGGACATCAAAATATCGAGCATCTCAAAGTGTTCACCGGCAATGTGGACGGCCTGAGCAAGCGCCTTGGACTGAAATGTGATGGTCTTATCGGACAGGACGTCTTAATTCGCTTTCGACGAATATCATTTGATTATCAGGCCCAGACAATCACATTGCAGTAGGCTTTCTCCGCGTCAAAACGCCGCTCCTTATTGAGCGGCGTTTTGTTCAAAGAAGAATTTCAGACAACTGCGGGTTTATGGAACCGAGAGAGCTTGTTATCGACGTCGTCAGGTGTTTCAGGCATAATGGCCTTGAAACGCTCAAGCAAGCTGACCTGTGCTGTCGCACAAAAAACCTTCAGAAAATCTAGCAGTTTGTCACAAATTTGTGGACAGGTGGCTGAAGGTGGGCAGCCAGATAGCATTTTGTCACGCTCGGCGATCTGTTTGAACGGCAAACATAGCATGAAATCTACCGATTTTGATGATGCGACAATTTTCGAACTTAGCAATTTCACTATTTCGCGCTTTTTGTTCAAATCCGCAGATTCATACAGCAAATAAGCACTTCTCGCCAATTCGAGAAATTGCTCAATGTATTGACCCACAGGTGCATGCATCTGTCGAAACTCTTCACGCCTTCGTTCGATCTCCCGGCGCTCTATGATGAGCGCCGTTTTGCGTTGTTCAAAATCGACCTTATCGATAGCGCGGTCAAGATATGCATCTGTCAGTCTATTCAGACGCTCATTGATCTTCTCACTCTGAATTTGCAGAACTGAATCGACCTCCTGACGTTGTTTGATGGAGTCAGCTTTTATTTGCCCTGTTAGCAGCTTAAGACATTGTTGTTCGCCTAAGCTGAACTGCAACCGTCGCAGTTCTCCTGTTATTGCTCTTTCAATGCTGCTTTCAGGCACACTTGAGGGACACCGTCCCGCATGACAGCGATAATAAATTTTCGTTGTATGCCTTTCGGGGACTAAACAACGATTATGTATTCCGCAAACCACAAGTCTCCTGAAGACAAAATCGTGCTTGCGAAGCTTGGCATTTTTCTTTCCAGTCAATACTGACTGCACCTCGTCAAACAGGGACTTTGAGACGATCGGCGTATGCAGACCAGCAAATGTTTCTCCTGAGTTTTTGATCTTGATAATGCCAGCATAAAATGGATTATTAAGAATTCTTGAGAAATTGCTCGGATTAAGTTTGCCACCGCTTCGAGCGCGAAACCCACCATTATGAAGCATCGTTGCTAATGTCTTCAGGTTGTAGTCTCCGGTTGCATAGCTCTCAAAGGCCTTCTTGACGAAAGGTGCGCTGACCGGATCAATTGCCTTTGGTTTGCCTGGGGCAACGTCCACATATCCAAGTGGTGCTGGCCTTGGATAAAGGCCCTGTCTGAGTCGTCCTCTAATCCCTTTTCGCGTTTCTTCTCTCAGATTACGGATAAAATCAGCTGCAACAACGGCCTGGATATCAGCCAACAGCCTGTTACCCCGAGTATTGAGCACGATCGCTTCGCTTGCAAAATGAACCTCTATCCCCTGTTCACTGAGTTCCTGTAGATCCGCCCAGTCCTTGAGATTTCGGGCACTGCGGTCAATTTTGTGAATTACCACTCCTGATGCTTTACCAGACCTGAGCAGCCGCAGCATTTTTGTGAATATAGGACGGCCTTTCATTGCAGCGGTTTCCTGTTCCTCGAACCACTCATTGATAACGAGCTGGTTTTGGTGCGCGTAATTTTCTATCGCTGCCTTTTGCTCTTGAAGAGAAACCCCATGCTCTCCCTGCTTGGCAGTGGACACACGGGTATATGCAAGATAATTTTTCACATGTTTTGTAGGAGTTAATATTTCAGGATGGTTCGACCTTTATATTTTCATCGTAAGAAGTTTCCAGAGGACTGTCAAAAAGGAGGGGCTTGGTGACGCTGAAAATATCCCATGCCAGGACTATATAACGATCTAGCTTTTCCTTGGCCAAAGCTATTTCTTCGTCGGTGAAGTCAAGGTAAAGTTCACGAAGCATCTTCAAAACCTGAGAGTCTCCTTCCCCAGAGGTTTCTATAAACGGCACGCCCTTTGATTCAAGTGAGCTTGTCATGCCCTAAACACTAGCTCTTTTCGGTCGTGGGTGGCAGACGTCCAGTTCAAGCAACCCAGCTTCGGCTGCTCCGGGTTGATAAAAACTTTATCCCGATTTAACGACCGTTTAATACCTGCCTGTTATTCTTTCCGGTTTTCCCGCCGTGCAGTCACGCAGTTCTGCGACCCGCCCCGGCAGATAAACAAGAAAATCATTAAACGCCTCAACCGAAGCTTCGGTTATCAACAGCAAAGGCACGCTCTGAACTTAGCGCGCTTCATTTTTCCGTCTGCAATGAAATTTACCCATTTGTTATGGTGACCACGTAAAACAGCAATGCCACAACGCCAGCCGTCAAACAACGATCTCGTCCTCTATCGCCGCAGGATGGGATTTTCAAGGAAGTATGTCTCGGGCCTTCTTGGCCATAAGAATACGTCCGCACTCTCCCGGCTTGAGCAGGGCCAAACGGTTGCCACGCTTGAGACTGCTCTCAAGCTTGCTGCCATTTACCGCACACCCACTGATTTCCTCTACTCCTCGATGTACACGAGGATAAGAGGCGAGGTCCGCAGCCGGGAAGCGAGGCTGCCCAAAGCAGCCAACAGCCTTTCATTAACGCAGATTTCATGACCTCAATTCTTGATCGGTTTCCAAAGCAGCCGGAGGAGTTTCAGCCGTCGAATGTCTCTGAATTCACCATCCTTCAGATCAGCAGGAAAATTGGCAGCTTTAAAGACTTACGCACCTCAGTTATAGCGGCAGAGAGATATTCGCTCTCAGCAGTCATACGCGCCTATCAAAAGGCAATGAGCAGACCCGACCCCGGACTCTCATTCCGAAGCGACATTAGACAATTAACGGAACAGTAATGAATTCAAAATTAGCGAGCTTTGCCGTCGGTCGCCGGACAATTGCTCTGGCACTCTTTTCCGGTCAGGAACTTGAATGCTTTGAAATACGTTCACTGCCAAATGATAAGACAAGAGCCAAATCTGCTGCAGCGGCCTTCGTGCAAAAACCTTTCGATGCCTTTCAGTTTGGGACGGCAGCACTGGAGAGTGAACCGGATAGTTCCAGGCGTGAAGATCTGCGAGAAGTGATTCATGACACTCTGCGTGAACAAGGGATTCCCATCCTTGAAGCTTCAGAAAGCCAACTCTTTGCGGCATTCAGAAACCCTTCAATCACGCTTCGCGGCGATTTGCGCAAAGCCATTTGCTCGATATTCCCTTTGCTTTCCGAACACAAAAATAAGCTACAGTTGCTTGATGCCGTCGCCCTGGGCCTGCACCTTACCACCGAGCGGATTCTTGCCATTAACAATCACAATGAATGAAAGGTCCCCTAAGTTATGTCGGCGGCAAGAACCGCCTCGCAAACCAAATCATCGCACTCATCCCGAAGCACAAGACGTATGTTGAGGCTTTTGCCGGGGGTGCCCAGGTCATGTTCCGCAAAGAGCCTTCCGCAGTCGAAGTGATTAACGATCTGGACGGCGAACTTGTGAACTTTTACCGGGTCTGCCAGGCACACCATGAAGAACTGCTCCGGTCTCTCGAGTTCGTGCTTCTCAGCCGGAAGTGGTACGAACGCCTCTCAAAAACACCTCCTGAAAGCCTGACGGACATCCAGCGCGCAGCAAGATATTTTATTATCCAGAAGTGTTCCTTCGGCGGAATGGTAGCACGGCACAATTTTGCCGCCCATATCACAAAGCAGCCGACTTTCACGCCGAAGCGCATCCCTGAGATGATTTCGTCCGCTTACAAGCGGCTTCAGAACGTGCAGATCGAGAATCTGCCGTTTGAAAAAGTTCTTGAGAAGTATGATCGTCCGACCACCTTCTTTTACCTCGACCCGCCGTATTACGGGGTTAAGCTCTACAATCACAATTTCTCGGACGAGAATTTTCTGTCGCTCAAACGCTGCCTTTCAAACCTCAAGGGGAAGTTCCTTCTTTCGATCAATGACCATCCATTCATCCGCAAGCTCTTTGCTGAATTCAAGATTGAGAAAGTCGGCATCTTTTATTCACTCCAGAAACACGCAGGGCGCCGGTACTCAGAGCTTCTAATCAGAAATTATTAACTGCTTCCTTTTGGCTCTTTTTGAAAAACTCATCGTTCTGATCTGGAACAAATTACTGCGCAGAGCGCCCCCTGCCGGCGTGAGCCTGGGTTTTCAAGTGAAAGACGGCGTGGTCTCCAAACGAGAGGTCATCCTGCCGGAAGAGAGGCGGCCTGAGCACATTGCCATTGTCGGAAAGACTGGAACCGGCAAGAGCAGCCTGCTTCGGCATTTGATGGCCCAGGATATTAAGAAGGGACTAGGGTTTGTCTGTATCGATCTTCATGGTGACCTTGTCCCCTTTGTACTTTCCGAGATTTGCGCCCGAGAGCATGCATTAAAAAAACAATTCTCATGGAGAACGCGATTAATGACCCTTTCTAGTCCTAAGTATGCTCTTGGACTCAATCCTCTGGAATGTTCGGAGGACCAAAGCCGTGCTGCCCTCATTTCAGAGATTGTCACGCTGCTTCGCCACCGATGGAATCTCGACCATTTCGGTGCCAGGACTGAAGAGCTCCTGAGAAATGCTCTTTGGGTGCTTTCCGAAAACAATCTGACGTTTCTTGAAGTCTCTCCGTTTCTGACGAACTCCGTCTATCGATCAACGCTTCTTAGGCGAGTCACCAATCCCGAAGTGAAGAGATATTTTGAAGACCGCTATGATCGGGCCTCAGAAGCGATGCAGAGCGTCATGCGCGAAGCAGTCTTGAACAAGGTGACCGCTTTCACGCTTGATCCGGGACTTCGGCATGTCATCGGCCAGCAGAAATCTTCGTACTCGATACGGGAAGCGCTGGACGAAGGGCACTGGATACTTTTAGATCTCCCCAAAGGGCGACTCGGCGAAAATGCCCTGACGTTTGCAGGCCTGTTTCTTGCAAAGCTGAAAAGCTCGATTTTCTCCCGCCACAGAAGAAATCTCTTCACGATTTATGCAGACGAACTCCCGAACCTCATTGCCGTGGATGATGCCTTTGGAACGCTTCTTGCCGAGGCCCGTAAGTTCGGTGTCTCTGTAGTTTCTGCAAACCAGTTCTTAAACCAGCTTGCCCCTGCTATGAGGTCGAGTCTCCTCTCCGTCGGGACGAATCTCTGTTTTCAGCTTTCCGCAGAAGATGCGCCTTTCATGGCCCGCGCACTTGACGGCGAGAAATCGCTTGCAAGAAAGCTCACGACTCTTGAACCCCGGCATTTCGTCGTCCGGCTCGGTGACTTCCGCCGTGAGGTCTGTGTGCCGACCATCAGGAAGCAAAATGTTCAAGTTTCCGACCTTGTCCACCGATCATTAATGCGATTCGGAAAACTTCGGGAGGACATCGAAGCCGAAATCAATGCAAGAACTCCAAAACAGACCACCAGCCAAAACCTCGAAGACTGGCAGTGAGGTACACCTGATTTTGCAGAAGCGGGATTTGGAACTCCTTCGCGCCCTGTCCCTGCTCCGGATCATAGACCGAAACCAGACCGCTAAGATTTGCGGCTTTAATTCCACGAGCCGGGTTAACACGCGCCTTTTGAAACTCAGCCGCGCAGGAATCCTAAAACGGTTCTTTTTTGTAAGCACCCTGGGCGGCAAAAAAGCTATTTACTGTCTCTCCAAGAAAGGGGCAGAACTCATAGGAACGGTTCCCAATGGACTCAGCCGTCCTTCAGATTCCTTCCTGATTGGGGACAAATTTGTTGCTCACCAGCTTGCAATCAATGAGGTCTACTGCGCCGCACATTCATATATAGAGGGCGGCGAGGTAAGGCGCTGGCAGGTATTCAAACAAGCACTTTCCCCCGCCTGCCCTGTTATCCCCGATGCATATTTTGAAATTCATTCAAACGAAGCCATTCGCCCGATGTACCTTGAGGTCGATCTGGGGACAGAAGGCATCCCGGTATGGAATAAAAAGGTAAAAGAGTACCTGGGCTTTGCCGCCACAGGTGAATTTGAACGCCTCTTTGGGCATTCACGCTTCGGAGTTTTGGTCGTAACTTCGTCGGAGCGCCGGATGCAGTCACTGAGGGAAGCTGTTGGAAAACTTACATCCAAGCTCTTTTATTTCACCACGCTTGAAAATCTCAAAGCTTGCGGCTTCTGGCAAGTCCCGTGGCTGCGCCCGGAAGGAGGTGTTCCACAATCATTAATTTGAAAATACATGCGCATCTGTTACCACTGCGGCCGCTTTACCGGAGGAACCCCGCTGTTCTGCAATACTTGCGGCCTCAGTTACAACACAAAGTTTTGCCCGAGGCTGCACCCCAATGACAGAAGAGCGGAGGCATGTTCCAGGTGCGGCTCCAGAGATTTAAGCCAGCCCCAGCCGAAGCCGCCGTTTTGGTTTAGGCCATTGATGTTCCTTACTGGAGTTGTTCCGGGGCTTGCTCTGCTGTTCTTTTCCATCATTTACTTCGGATATTTCCTCATTCAAATCTTCGTGAATTCTTCCCGTCTGCTCATCCTGATGTTCATCGGATTTCTGCTCGGTCTGACCTGGCTTCTCTTCATGCATGTCCCGTATTTCCTGATTCGCCTGATGCTTCGCTTAAGGCGGAGAAGGTAAGCCCGGATATCCGGGTATTAGGCTTTTCAACACCCGCATACTGAGCTTGTACCATCGTCTGTTTTCGCATCCCGCCCTCGGGCAGACCTGCCCGATCCGAAACCCTAAGCAAAAACCTAAGGAGGAATCCATGACTTTATGGAGCAACTGCTATGACCGATGAGGCTTGAAGCCGAGTTGGTCTATGAGTCCTGTCCGTATTGCTGCGAAAGCCGCGTTGACTATCTCGTCTGGCAGGAGGACGACGAGACGGTCCTTTGCCTTTCCTGCGGCAAAACCTACCGCCCTGGAGAGCACAAATAAAGGAGGAACAAATTGAGTCTATACAAACGTGGAAATGTGTATTGGAGCTACATCTGGCAGGACGGCATCCGCTATGCCCTTTCTACCGGAACCGACAAAATCCGGAAAGCTGAGGATTTTGATCGCAAGCACAAGATCGAGCTTGAGCTGAAGAAATCAAGACCCGCAGAACTAAATCCCGAAATGAGCTTCGGAGAACTCTTTGCCCGCTTCCTTGCAGGCGCGGATGTCAAGCCCTTTCATATCGAACGCTCAAAAGCTTTCTTGCCGTATTTTGCCCAAAAGCCGATTGGCGAGATTACCAAAAACGAGATGATCCGTTATCGCCAGCACCGGCACAGGCAAAAGAAACTGACCGAAACGACGATCAACCGCGATGTTGAGGTCATAAGGCATGTTCTCTTCTGGGCTGTGGAAGAGCGAATCCTTGCAGCAAATCCCCTGGCCCGCAGCAGGCTTGCGCGTGCCCGGCGCATTAAGCGTCCGATCATGAATGTTGGGGAAGAAGATCAGCTTCTTGCTGCAGCCAGCCCGCACCTAGCAAAAATCATCGTCTGCGCCCTGGACACTGGCATGCGCCGCGGTGAAATCCTTTCAGAACGCTTCGAGGACATAGACTTTTTTAGAAAAGTCCTTGTCGTAACCAGATCGAAGACCGCCGAAGGAGAATCGAGAGAACTTCCCCTTACAAAGCGGATGGTCGAACTACTGAGTAAGGAACGCAAGTCGCGCGGCCTGATCTTCACATTCGGCGAAGAGCCAATCAGGAGCGTGAAGACTGCCTGGGCGACCGCGATTCGCAAAGCAGGCATCCGGCGCTTCCGCTTCAAAGACCTGCGTACCACCTTCAACTCCCGCCTGATCGAGGCGGGGGTGATCAAGGACGTGCGCATGGAACTGATGGGCCACAGCCGTAATGAAGACACCAACGACCTCTATAGCCAAATCGAACTTCCCACCTTGCGAGAAGCAATCAGCAAGCTTGAAATGTGGGCTGAGCGCGAGAGAAATACACCCGCAGAAATCCAAGCCGCGCCTGTCCCGACTTCAATCCCAACCCAACCAGCAGCGCTAATCCAGTAATCCCTTCCAAGTTTCATTTCAAAAACGCCAATTCGTGCCTTAGCAAAGGAGGCTACTATGAACGCCGCTCCCACAAAACTCCTGCCGGTGCGCTATCCGGTCTACCACGCCATCTCTGAGTTGAACCGCTCGTTCGAGGAGACGGTGCAAGGTCTCGAACACCTGATGAGTTTCAACATATTCCATAAGGACTCGCTACGGGGTTTTCAGTTCATGCTTGAAGAAATCCGTGCGCTTGCGAATGAGGAGCTGACCAATACCGCCAATGAGCGGGAACTTGGGAACAGCCGCTATTACGAGCGACTTCGCCGTGTGTACCAAGCCCGCAATGGAATGGAGACGGAATCGTCAGAGGAGAACCGCAAAAAGAGAGTAAAGAAAAACAAAAGACGGCTTCGCAAATGAAGATCGCCCCCTGATCCAGCCCTTTCCCGCTTTATTTCAGACCAAACATCAAGGAGGAATTCCCCTGCTCGCAACGATGAACTCCGTTCAAACCATTTCCGCAGTCCAGCACATACGCCGAATGCGCGGAGGGTCACAATCCCATCTGCTCCGTGCATCCGACAACAACTTTTACATCACCAAATTTAAAAACAACCCGCAGCACCTCCGCGTTTTGGCAAGTGAATACATGGGCACAAGAATCGGCACTCTTCTCGGCCTTTCCATGCCAGAGGTAAGAGTGATTGACGTATCCGATTGGCTCATCACTCACTCACCTGAATTAAGGATTGAAGATGCAGGCAACTCCCTTCCATGTGCAGCCGGACTTCAGCTTGCTTCCCGGTATGTGGCCGATCCCTGGCAGGACCATGTTTTCGATTATCTGCCTGAGGTGCTTTTTGAGAGAGTCAGTAACCGGGAGGACCTTACGCGGGTTCTTGCCTTCGACAAGTGGACAGGAAACAGCGATGGACGCCAAGCGGTTTTTGTTAAACGCCCGAAAGAACGCTTCTATCGCATGACGCTCATTGACCAAGGACACTGCTTCAATATGGCCGAGTGGAGTTTTCCTGACTTGGCTCTGTTGGGCATCTATTACCGCGATTACGCCTACAAGGGAGTTACGGGCTGGAAGAACTTCGAGCCGGTTCTCTCCCGGATAGAGCAGATTGACATTGCCGACCTCTGGAAGATTGCCGCTGAGGTTCCTGAGGAGTGGTATCAGGGAGATACTGAAGGGCTGTCTCGCCTGATAGAAACCCTCTACCGGCGCAGGTCTTCTGTCCGCGACCTCATCACAAATTTCCGGACTTCCTCACGCAACCCCTTCCCAAACTGGACGGATTAACTTTTCGTCCGTTCCATCCAAAACTCAAACCGAAACAAAACCAAAGGAGAAATGATGACTAATACCAATCTCACACTCGTATTGTCTTTTGACGAAGCAGGAAATTACGAGCCTGCTGGCCACAACCTCACACCTGAAAAAGCTGCAAAGCGGGTCACAGAAGTTCAATCAAAGGGCCGCAGAGCCGCAACGCTTGAGCAGAGGGAGCGCCACCCATCCCTAAATTTTAAAAGCTGTCGACCCTGCCGGGAGGCAGCCCAGGAATGCACCAAAAACCATGATGCTTCGGCTGCCGCCCCACAGGAGCAACCGGAGATCACCCCAGAAGAAAATTCCGGGGCCGAGTAATCGAAGAGAAACAAAGTAGTAAGACAAAGCAAAGAGGAGGAATACATGACGGCTCAGAAGAAAGGCCAAACAGAAACAGGAACCTCACAGCAGGGTGCTGCCGCCGAATCCGGCAGCACCAAGCGAAAACCCTGGGTCAAGAAGGATGCCGCCGAGAGCATGCTTTCCCTGATACAAAAGCAGGAAGAGCGTGTCTCGAAGATGCGCAAAGACCTGGAAAAAGAGGAGAAGCAGCTTGAAAAACTGCAAAAAGCCAAGAAGGTTCTTGAGTCTGCTACTTAACGCATCGCCTGCCGGAAAACGGCAGGCTTTTTTACAAGTGCAAACAAGAATAAAAGTTTATTTCTTAAAGTAGCTCGCCTTTGTCGGCGTCGGCTTATAGAGTGCCTTGTTTAAAGCTCTGCCAAATACGTCACTTGCATGCTCCCATTCTTCTTCAAACGACTTCGTATCGCGCCAAAATATCTTCCGCATTGCAAGGGCAATTTCATGACTCTGGATGAATACGTCTTTCCCGAGCGTATACGATTCGTTTTCTCCCAAGATAACTGAGGCCAAAACTCTGGCCAGTGAATTTGAACCGAAAGCCACATCTTCCAACAGTGCGATGTTGCTTCGTAAATTCTTACTCCAAATCCAGGGATGGATACCTGGGCGGGACAGAAAATTGCAAACCAAAGTATCCCTCTTTCCATCTAGCAGGCCATCCAGAATGAGAATCCGACAATCTTCCTCAAGGAATAGTTGGCCATTATTTGATCCCGAAGCTAGTTCGTTATCGTCTGCGATCACCTGGCGCGAGCTGTACCAAGGGTTTGGCAAATCTAACTCGTTCATTTTCGCTTCAATACTGGGCAGCCCAGCACCCACCGACAGTTCGTCGAATTGAGATACTCCAATCCAACTGAAAAAATACTCTGCCTCTATCTGTTCCCCCGCTTGACCTCGCCATTCAACCGCGGAGTAACCTGCTGAATCAGCAGTCCATTGATCGAAATCTTCGTCATCTTCTCCTTTGGCTATTCTGTTCCATCCATGATCTTCACCGGTAAGCAAGAGCTTCACTAAATCATTACTCGAATCCTGACACGGTATGAAGCTGAAGGCAACGGCGTCTTTGATCGAAACTTCCGGTTCAGCTCCAAATAATTCCCGCGTCAGACAAACTGATAAGCCGATATCATGTAAAGCTTTATCAAATAAAGCACCGCCAGTAACTCCTCCTCGCGCCCTAGGCTGGTATATCTTTCGGAGTCCAGAGCTATTTAGCCGCCAGAATTTCATATTATCAATTCGGAAACGTTTATTTGATAGGAGAGACAACAAGGTTAAACCGACTACACTCTTTGTTTCAATCAAGTCACAGTAAATATCGTTTCCGCATGCTCTTGCAAGATTCAGGTCTTGTGGCAATGTAATTATGGGCTTTTCACCCAAATAGATTGTATTTGGTGTTCTGGCAGCTTCGCTCATGTTTATTGAATGCAAGAATGCCGGAGTAGCGTCATAAATGAGAAATATTTCGCTTTCGTCAGCACGAAATGCTGACAAGTCCCTCCAGAAAGCAAAAGGATCCGATTTTGAATAAATTCGGATCTGTGGAGATGGGTCTAAGGCCCCCGCAATTTGTCGCAGAGAATCTTCCAAGGTGCGTTCAACATCTATGAGAGCAGCAACTTGTAGATCAATCCCTCTTTGTCGGATATGCTCCCGGATTGCTATCAGCGCAAATATTGCTGGATACCCCATAGCACCAACACCAAGGATGATTGCACGCACCGTCTTAGCCATGTTTCGTTATTAAGTCCTCGCAAAAAGCAAAAAGCCCTGACACAAGGTCAGGGCTTTTGATAGTATCAGAAGTTATCGCTTTCGCCGAGTAGCCCAATTATCGCTACTTCTTGCATGAGCCGCAGCCAATAGCTTATTCGCGGCCCAAGTTTGGCACCTAAGGCAACTCTGATAGTGTTTACGAGCATCCTCCCGAGATTTTGGTCGCTGACCAGTGCACCTCATTGCTCCTGCAAGAACAAGCTCATCTGGAGGATCGGTTGTTTTAGCAGAGTTATTTGGTGTTAGAGGTTGGACTTTAGATGACAGCCCTACAGCCCTTAAAGTAGCATGGTGAGACGACGTACAACACCTCCAGTGACTTATCCGATATTGACGAAGCGGTGACAAAGCACTGTACTAATCACTCTGAACCCCTGTCAATACGCAAAGTCTTTAAGTATTCTGATGCCTTCTGAGCATATCGTAGATGGCCATTATTTTCAACAACTTAGATATATTTTGTTGTGGGTAACCAAAGTAATCAAACGAATTTGTCTATTTTCACCCGATTTTGGCGGATTTTATAGGCCTTTTAGCGAAAACTATGGTTTTTCCCCTCTCATCCCACCCTGAATTCAAAAAATGTTTCCAGACCCGGTTCGGGACCAGGGGGTCGGAGGTTCAAATCCTCTCTCCCCGACCATTCAAAATCAATGACATCCAGACGTTTTCGCCGAAGCGAAAACCGCCGCTGTAGGCGGCTTTGAGGGTGCTGGTATTTTCCCGGCCCTCTGGATGGTCTTGTCTGTTTTATCCCCAAAATCA
>QHVI01000004.1 GCA_003223515.1 Candidatus Angelobacter sp. Gp1-AA117 | reverse complement strand
GCTGAACTGGTTCCGCGCCAAAGGTGAGATATCCAACGGCGTCGTGGAAGGACTCAACAACAAGATCCGAGTGGTAACCAGACGTTCCTATGGCTTCCGCACCTACCCAGCCATGGAAATCGCCCTATATCACAACTTGGGACACCTTCCAGAGCCGGACTCAACCCACAGATTCTGCTGAGGAAGCGTTTATCGCAAAGGACTCGAAAGATACCAAGATAACCACAAGAAGGAGGCAGAAGCGCTGCTGCGGCAGCGCTTCTTGCTTTATGCATCTCACTTGCAAGATGCAGGTTTTCTTCACCGTCTGGGGAGGACTGAATCATGGGGCGAAAGCAATCGAAATCAAATTTTGTAAGACGGCATGGACTCTCGATCACAGCCGGGGTAGTTCTCCTTACATGGCTTGTCCTGTACATCGTGAGCGATGATCAGACGCATTGGGGTTCGTTCTTCGGAAATGCCATAGCCGATTGGACTGGTCTTTTTGTCATGGTGCTTGCGACGAAACATCTTTACGAGAAAGGTTCAAAAGAGAGCAGGCAACCGTTTCCTGGTTTTCTCGACCATCCTGTATTTGAGAAACTGCGGGAACATTCGTTGACGGTCTTTCTGCTGATCACCGGCGCAATGTGGACCTGGCTATTCGCGCGCTCCGATCCACAGGGGAAATGGGGTCAGGTGGCAGGCAACATTGTCTCCGAGTGGACACAGATATTGGGCCTGGTGCTGATGACCAAGAAGCTGAAAGAGGCAGGGTCGAAGGAGAGCAAATAGGGTTATTTGAGATCATAATTCTTGTGAGTTGCAACTATTCTTATTAGCCGCTGATGAACGCAGATAAACGCTGATCTTTGAATTCAATTCGCTGCGCCTCTTGCGTCCCTCCGGAAACACTTTTCCGTTGTTGAAAACAATGTACTTAGCCGATTGTCTTGACTGGATACATAGCGCTTTTATACATCGAGTGTTTCCACTTGGAATCATTCCGGCATCGCCGGGCGCTCTGCGGTGAATTCAAGTATCTAATTCGGGAGTTCATATTAGATACGGAAGAATGGACCGGTATTCCGGTGATACATCTACCGTAACTGCTCCTCTTTCAGGGCCTATGCTAACCTGCTGACGGAGTTGCGTTTGTTTTCATTCGACAAAGCGTCGTCGGAGATAAGGGAGATCCTCGACAAGCCCATCCGTGAGCTGGGGCTTAAGCTGGAGGGATCGCTGCTGGAGAAGTTTGTCCAGCGGCTGTATCGGGAACTGGACCGCAAAGGCCTGAAAAAATTCCGTCCCCCCTGCTATCTGACCGATGAATGGGGATGCCCTTCGGGCGAGCCGGTGATTGGGATTCCTTTCTATCTTGCCGACCGCAAGCTTTCACTCCTGGAAAAAGAGCTGAACGATCTGGAGGATTCGCGCCAGATCATGATGTATCTGCGTCACGAGGCAGGCCATGCCATTAACTATGCATACGGCCTCTACAAGACTCCGGAATGGAAGCAGCTCTTCGGCCCTTATCGCCGCCAGTATCGCGACGATTACCGGCCCATCGCTTTTTCGCGCAGCTTTGTCCGCCACATGGAGGGCTGGTACGCGCAGAAACATCCGGATGAAGACTTTGCCGAGACATTTGCGGTGTGGCTTACGCCGGGATCGAAGTGGCGCGAGAAATATAAAGGATGGCCGGCGATGGAGAAGCTCCTTTATGTTGACCGGGTCGCGAAGCAGTTCGGCAGAGTTGATCCAGTTCGTCCACGCGGGCGTAAAGATATCACAGTGGATGACATGGAGATTACGGTGCAGCAGTTTTATGAGGCATTACTGAGCCAGCAGCCGTCGCCGGGGGATCTCTCGCTTGATGCTGAACTTCAGGACATTTTTAAGTCTCCTCACCATAGGACAAACGCGGTGCGTCCTGCGGCTGAGCTGCTGCGTGAAAACCGCAAGCCGCTGGTGGACAAACTCACTTACTGGACGGGAGTACAGAGGCCCCTGGCGAGAAAGCTGGTTGAGTCGATTGAATCACGGGCGCGAGAATTGAATCTGCTCGCCAACGTAAAACGGGAGCGGGAATATCTTACTGAAGTAACGGTATATGCAACGGCACTGGCGATGAACTACATCATTCGGGGAAAATTCGTACAACGATAGCAAATAGCAATTAGCATCTGGCAATCTGGCAATTAGCAAAAACCCTTAACCGCAGAGGGCGCAGAGTACGCAGAGAAAGCAAAAGTAGTTTATGTGTATTTGATCCGGCACTATTTTAGTTCCTCAAGATTTTCGGGTCGCCAAAGCTGGATATAGAAGGGGCAAGTCATTTGAAATTGGTTCGGCAATTGCGTGTGCCGGACGAGTTTGTCGGGCAAAAAGTGATCTGGAAGCGATATGGAGAAGAAACTCAAGGTAGCTATTCTTTACGAGAACTGGTGGGAACAGGAGGAAGAGTCTCCGCAGCCGCCGAAGAAGGCACGCGGCAAAAGCAAGCGAAAAACGAAGAGGGAGAAGCACGACCGCGAAGAGATTTTCGAAGCACTCAAGGAGTTAGGACACCAGCCGTTTTATGAAGCGCTGGATGGCAATGAGAAATCGCTGACTGCTCTCTCGAAGTGCGAGGCCGACGTGTTCTTTAACCTGGTGGAGTCTTACGCCGGTGACGACACCAAGGAAATGCACGTGGCCGCCTATCTTGATCTTCTCGGGAAGAACTACACCGGTGCCGGGCCCCAGGGCTTATATCTCGCCCAGGATAAAGGATTGGCCAAAAAGGTTTTCGGGTTCCATGGGATCCGCACACCCTTTTTCGCCTCCTGCTACCGCGGGTCCATCGACCATTGCCATGACATTACTTTTCCGCTGATTGTGAAGCCCGTAGCTGAAGATGGCTCCATCGGCATCGACAAGGATTCAGTGGTGCACAGCGTGAGAGAGTTGATGCAGCGGATCGAATGGATTCAGGACGAGTTCGATTCACCGGCTCTTGTCGAAGAATATATAGAAGGCCGGGAGATTTATGTGGGGATTCTGGGAAACCAGCAACCGGAGATGTTGCCCCTGATCGAGTTGGACCTTTCCCGTTTGCCTGCAAATATGCCCAAGGTTGCAGGCACAGAGGTGAAATGGGATAAAGACAGCGAGGCTTACAAGGTCACGAAGTCGGCCCCAG
Source organism: Candidatus Angelobacter sp. Gp1-AA117 (assembly GCA_003223515.1). Lineage (GTDB taxonomy): Bacteria > Acidobacteriota > Terriglobia > Terriglobales > Acidobacteriaceae > Angelobacter. Next base: position 1,440 of record QHVI01000004.1, on the reverse strand, counting down.
CGGATGATCTGGATGAGGAGATCGTGGAGACGCTGAACAGCACGGCGCTGGCGGCATATCGCGCACTGCGGCTGCGCGATTATGGACGCATTGATATGAGGCTCAACGAAAAAGGCGATGTGTACGTAATCGAAGCGAATCCTAACCCCTGGCTATCGAGCAGCTCTGAATTCTTCATGTCAGTGAAAAAGTCAGGACGCACTTATGCCGAGATGGTAGGTGAGATCGTGGAATTCGCACTCTCCGATCGGCGACGGCGTGACCGGCTGAGGACTTTTTAAAGCACTCACCCCCTGAACATTCTCGTTGGTTTTATATTTCATGCGGCAGACACATCCGGATTGGCCGCAAAGGGCGCAAAGGACGCAAAGGAAGAACGAAAGAAAACACACCCAGCACTTATTTTCTTCTACCTTCCAGGCATTTAGCCAATGAACGAATCGTGGGTCAATGCCTGACTTGCGAACTTCTTAGTCCTGCGACAAAATTGCTGAAGTATGTAGAGGCAGGGTCGGATGGCGGAGAATTCCAGTCAGAGTTGGGTGTTGGTTCCGGACAATAAGCGTTCGCTGGCCATCACTGTTACTTCCTCGCTCATCGCACATTGCCTGCTGCTTTTGCTGATTGTTGTTTTTCTGCCGAGGGCGCAAAAGCGTATTCGTGTCCGTCCGGCAACTGAGGGTTATGTTCAAAGCAAAGTGAATCCGGTGTACCTGCCTTCTCGACCTGCAGGCGGTCTCGCCTATAACAAGCGTGTGAATACCCGTAGACCTGCCAGGCGAATGCCATTGCTGGAATCCCAATTGAGACCTCCTGGAAAGACTTCACCGGCAACTGAGGCCCTGCGTCAGTTCGCGAGCCAGCAGACATCCGACTTGACGATGAGCCTTAACTTTCATGGAGTTTACCGGAACCACGAGTACAAACTTGCAGTGCAAACTGCAGGCGATATTCCCGTGGTTGCGGCTGATGAGCTTCCCCCGCATTTTCAGAGTTACATCGTCATTGAGATCACGATCGATGTGGACGGTCAGGTGGCTGACGCCCGGACCATTGCCGGAATTATGACTCGCACGGTCGAAGAAAAGCTGCTCTCAGCGGTGAAGAAATTTAAGTACAATCCAGCAACGAGAGACGGCTTGCCCGTACCGTCGCAGCGGGATATCGTGATTCACATTCCAACTTAGCCTCAGCCCCTGAACATCCTCTTCCTCTTCAAGTGTGATGCGAGCAGAAGCACTTTCAGATTTACCGCAGTCGGACATGGGACTTGAGTCCCACCCAGAAAAGATGAAAATAGGTATGAGCGACTGCGTGGGCGAAAGCCGAATCTCTGTGGCGCCTGCAAGAGCCCGCACCGCAGTCTGGCTTGGACATCGCATCGTACCCGAAACTGTTGCTCCTCTCAGGAAGCACGCAGGGCAGACTGATCCTGATATC
>QHVI01000139.1:13931-20213 GCA_003223515.1 Candidatus Angelobacter sp. Gp1-AA117 | reverse complement strand
GCGCAGCCCGCAGTTGGCTGGGGACAGGCAATGCTGCCGAGTCATCGTTTTCAGAAGCTCAGGACGCTGTTGCGCCCGCAGGCAGCGCGCGTACAACATAGCTGATCCTGCCCAACTCTTCAGGGCGTCTGAGTATGGTCCGCAGAAGAAACGTGCCTTGGACAGAGCGTGGCTGCAGCAACAGCCTGCCTTCAATCCTGATCTCGGTCTGGCCATCACTTTCGGCGACACTACTCCGAAATTGAACGCGAAACCCGAATAACGGCAAGCGGATGCCTCGATAGAAAAGCTCATCGCCATGGATCAGCAGAGCGCCATTTCCCACGGGTTCCATCTGCATGGGAACTGCTATTTTCAAATCGTCGAAAATCTCGAATAAGCGTGGAGAGCCGTCTAATGTGCGTATGGCAAAATCAGAGTCGAAGGAACGAAGATTGTTCTGGCAGTAGATTTCGCGCACGAAGTGAAGCGAGCCATCGGAACGACGGAACGCGCGGAAACGCGTTTCAGAACCGTCCAGATGAGACTCGTACAACCCTTGTCCCAGCAACAAGGCGGCAAACATTGAGCCTATTCGGGCCGGCAGTGTTGAGAAGTGAACACGAACACGCGCCTGAAACCGGGCAGGATTACTGTAGAACTCCACAATGCGGGGATGAACCTCGGCAATTCGCACACCCATCGCTTCCTGCAGTAGCGGCCACACAGCGTCAGGCCGTTCAGTGCCACGGCCGGCTGCCTTCACTCCTCGCCGGTAGGTGCGATAAACCGATGAGCAAAGAAGTGTGTTCTTTAAGAGCGAGAGTGCTGTCATGCGATAACTGGCAAGTCCCCGTTTCGGGCCTGGTGATCGAACCAGAAGGGCGCGGGCAGTCTCCTTTGCGAAGTAACGCAGCAAGTCCCATCGCTGCGAAAACAGCCGCTTGAATCCCAGCCCCAGGCTATGTGCGATAGCAGTCTCCCACGCGATGTCACCGGAAAGCGCTGCCGAATCCATCAATCTTGACCCAAGCGTAACTTCCATGTGGCGTTGAACCATTCTCCACATAGGATCGCGGCTATGTTCGGCGGCCTTCTGATAGAACTGCTGATCGAGTCCATGGGCCTGGACAATTTCCATGTCGTTCATGTGAGCGGCAATCCAACGCTCATCACGAGTGGCTGGTGGATGTCCGGCTTTGCAGCTTTGAATATACGCATCCCATTCGGAGGTGCGCGCCGTACCGTCGCTTGCTACCGGCATGAAATGTTCGCCCATTGCGTCGAATTCCCTGGAGTAACCACAGAGCCGGCCCAATGTGACCGCACACGATGCCAGTAGATGGAGGCGCGCCATACGGCACGGAAATAGGAGGTAAAATTCCAATAAACGGGTGGTGCGCCTGCGCGCGCGAAGCTGACGAAGCGCAAACTCCGCCTTGGCGGCATCCGATGCGCCCAATAAAAATCGAGTGGCATCCTGCAGGTCGGCTTCACATAAATCGGGTCCGGTACAGGTTTCAACCACCTGCCTATCATGCTTTGCCCGCACCTGAGTTGCCATCTCGTGAGTTATAGCATTGATTTTTCCTGTGCGCGCTGCAATATTGAATAAGGAAAGTTACCGGGGTGCTAAGAGGTCAATACGAGTTGCGCAGCAGAGTTGAGAGCCCGTATGCCGATTGACAATACCGTATCCATAACAAAAAGTGTAACAGGGCACTTTATCTCCACTAATTTTTTTTGGCACAATAGCTTAACTTTATGCAAGAATTACCGGCCCGCAGGTCTCTCTCGCACCGCATGGAATCGCGCCTCGCTGACCTCGCGCGGCAAGCGCAACTCCGTAAACTTTGCCCCAGCCAGGGAATTAACCTGAGTTCAAACGATTATCTTGGCCTTGCCGAGGACCCGCGCCTCAAAGCAGGACTGCTCGACGCGGTTGAGAGTTGCACTAAAACAGGTTCAACTGGATCACGTCTAATGAACGGCGACGATCCTGCATGGAATGAACTGGAAGAGGAATTTGCCATTTTTACGGGCTGCGAGGCGTCCCTGTTCTTCAACTCAGGCTATGCCGCGAATGTAGGATTGTTGAGCGTATTGCTGGGCCAGGATGACCTGGTATTTTCTGACGCGTTGAACCACGCCAGCATCATTGACGGCATCCGGCTTTCACGCGCAAAAAAGGTCATCTACGAACACACTGACCTGAATTCCCTGGAGCACCTGCTGCGCCAACACAGGAACCACGGGCATGCGTGCGTAATTGTCACTGAAAGCATCTTCAGCATGGACGGCGACAGGGCCCCATTGCCGGAAATCTTTCAACTTGCATCCTGCTACGGCGCTGAAGTCATTATCGATGAAGCCCATGCGACAGGTGTCTGCGGGCCGCAAGGGAGCGGGCTGGCCAAGGAGTCCGGCCTCGAGCCTCTTGCCGTCATTCATACCTGCGGAAAGGCGCTGGCCAGTATGGGAGCATTCGTTTGCGGGAGCAAGACCCTCCGGCGCTTCCTGATCAATCATGCGCGCAGTTTCATCTTCAGCACGGCATTACCGCGCTATTGCGCGGAGCAGGTGAAAGTCGCTCTGCGGCTGGCCATGAACATGGAAGATGAACGGCACCATCTGGGCGCGCTTGCAGCGTCCCTCAAAAACAGATTGTCCGAACTGGGTCATTCCTGCGGCCCCGGCACTTCCCATATCATTCCTCTGATTGTGGGCAGCAATGCAGCCGCTATTCATCTTGCAGACATGCTTAACCGGCAGGGGTTCTCCGTGTACGCTGTCAGGCCACCTTCTGTTCCGGCTGGCAGCGCGCGTCTTCGCCTTTCCCTCACCGCCAGACTGGACCTGTCTGATATTGAGCAGTTCATCAATATCCTTTCCTCCATTCCGGTGACCCAACACCATGCCTAACGGGTTCTTTATCACCGGGACCGACACGAATGTCGGTAAGACCGTGCTCTCGTCGCTACTCTGTGCGGCATTAAAGGGCATTTACTGGAAACCTATTCAAACTGGTGCAAGCGAAGTTACAGACCGGGAAGCGGTAATCGCCTTGGCTGGCCTTGACTCCGGGGAGGTAGTTCCTGAAAGTTATGTTTTCGAGGATCCAGTATCTCCGCACCTGGCCGCTCAGCGTTCCGGCTGCGAAATATCTCTTGATAAAATCGTTCTTCCTGGCGTCCAGAATAGTTGTCCCCTCATTGTAGAAGGAGCGGGCGGGGTCATGGTACCGATTAATTCCCACCAGTTCATGGTCGACCTGATGCGGCATCTCGCGCTGCCTGTAATTCTGGCGGCGCGCAGTACGCTCGGCACGATTAATCACACGCTTCTGTCTCTCCAGTGTCTTGAAAGTTCCGGCATTCGCGTCCAAGGGGTTGTTCTGATCGGTCCAGAAAATCCGGAAAATAAGCACGCAATTGAATGCTATGGAAACACCGAAGTCATAGGACAGATTCCTCCACTTCAGCGCATTCATCGAGAGGGCCTCCAAAACGTATTCAGCAGATATTTCAATCAGAAAGCCTTCACATGAGTGCTGCAACTACGCTGAGCATTTGGCATCCATTCACCCAAGCGCACATTGACCCGCGGCCGTTGCAGGTCTGTAGGGCCTCGGGAACTTATCTGTACACCACCGATGGCGGCCGGATTATTGACGCAATCTCGTCCTGGTGGGTCAACCTGCACGGCCACTGCCATCCACGGATCGCGAACGCCATTGCGGCCCAGGCGCAAACGCTCGATCACGTTCTGCTTGCAGGGTTCTCGCATCCCCCGGTTGAGCGGCTTACCGAAAAATTGCGGCAGATCGTCCCCGACGTCCTGACGAATATCTTTTATTCCGACGACGGTTCCACCGCGGTCGAAGTCGCGCTAAAGCTGGCCGTTCAGTACTGGGCGAACCTGGGCCGTCCAGAAAAACATGAGATTGTCGCTCTGGAACATGCTTATCACGGGGACACAGCCGGCGCCATGTCGGTGAGCGCAGATTCCGGATTTACGCAGCCGTTCCCACATTTGCGCTTTCCAGTCCATCGAGTGAATTCCGCTTACTGCAGCCGCTGTCCTGTCGGCAAGCAGAGGAACGAATGCGCCATAGAGTGCCTTGAGGCGCTCAAAAATACGCTGGAGAAAAACAGCAGGAATATAGCCGCCGTGATAGTCGAACCACTGCTCCAGGGTGCAGGGGGCATGATTGTTCATCCCGTGGAGTTTCTTCAGGGCATCCGCAGGTTGTGTGATGAATACTCGGTGCTCCTCATCGCCGATGAAGTTCTTACAGGCTTCGGCCGTTGCGGAAAAATGTTCGCCTGCGACATAGCAGGGATTGCTCCTGATCTTATGTGCCTTTCCAAAGGCATTACAGGAGGCTTTCTCCCTCTGGGAGCCACCCTGTGTACTGAATCAATCCGCGCGGAGTTTGTGGGACCACATCAAGTCTTTTTTCACGGCCATTCCTATACGGCGAATCCACTGGCCTGCGCCGCAGCCGTGGCCAATCTGGAGATTTTTGACAGCGATGAGGTATGGCAGCGCATCCATGCAATTACCGCCCGGCATGAACAACGGCTGTTGCCTTTTCGTTCAAATTCCAACGTTCACGAGGTCCGGCAGATAGGGACCATTGCAGCCATTGAATTGAAGGCGCCAGATGCCGGGTACTTTTCCGCTGTGAAACCCCGCCTTTATGAGTTCTTCCTGAAGCGCGGCGTGCTTCTGCGCCCACTAGGGCACGTCATCTATGTGCTCCCTCCTTACTGCATTGGTGCTGAGGACCTCAATTATGTCTATGACGTGATTGAAGAAGGAATCGAATTAGCTGCGCCCAGATAAAGATTTGCGTGAGAAGAATTGCGGGGCATTGGTCTGAGGAATGCAACCAAGCCAACCTGACTTCAATTATCTCGGGCGCAAGCGTGCCTGATGAATGCTTACATAAATACGACCGGCACAAGCGCTGGCTGGTGGCACAAACAATAGGCCAAAGGTAAAATTCGACCCTGGGACCGTTGCTTTTGAACGCATAGAGGACGCGACGTTCAATGGGACTTCCGGATGCTGTGCCAGGGCCAAACTTTCACATTCTGCGTTCCTAGGACCAGGAATTTAGATCGACATATCATGAGAAATCCCCATACATAAGTTTGGATGCTGGTCACGTCTACAACGGCTTTCCGGCAGTCAAAATAGCATTACCCTGAGCACCGCCAGCCAGCGTTCGAGGCGGAAAATAAAAATGAACATATCCTGGCCAGACTCGCGACTGCTTTTCCCCATCTGTTCATAGGTCATCGTCCAGTCATAAGTGATTGCCGCTACATTATCTCAACGCTCGATTCGGTGGTTCGACTCCGCGTATTCCGTCACTTTCGATTGCTCCTTTGAAAGCAGGGCCTTTCATGATTACGTTTTCATCGAAGAACAAAGCCAGTTCGTCGAAGCGGTGTTCTCTCCATGCGGCGTTAAGTTTGTTGAGCGTGTCCCTGACGTCGTCCATAATTCAGCTCGCCTCATGATAGATTTTACAGCGAGAATTGTCCTGTCCGGAAGAGTGAGTAGAACGCGACAATACATTAGAACTTGCTGACCATCGAGGTCAGCCTCAACGATGTCAACGCTCGCCGGACCGTTTAGCACTGAGGAACTCCTTACGGAAGGACATGCTATACCATTTTAGTTAATAGCGTACTGATTAAAGTTATGCTATTGTCAGGTTCGGCGAAGCTCCTGCGACAACATAGAGGATGGCAAAAGCATTAGGGGACGACTTGCGGTGCGGAATCTTGCAATGTTGTGAGGAAGGCAAACAGACCCAGGAAGAGATCGCACAGCGGTTCAAGGTAAGTGTTCGCTACGTGGGCAAGCTGGTGGCGCATAAGAGACGAACAGGTCAGGCGGAACGGATTCCTCATCATCCTGGACGCAAACCGAAGTTCACTCTGCCGATCCGGGAACGGCTGAAGAGTTGGCTGAAGAGCCAGCCCGATCTCACGCTGAAGGAACTGCAAAAGAAACTCAAGCAAGAGGAACGCCTGGACAGCAGCCAGTTTTCCATCTGGACCACGCTGAAAAAGATGGGGCTGCGTCTAAAAAAAAGTCGGTCTACGCCCAAGAACAAGACTCGCCGCGGATCCAGCAGCAACGCCAGACGTACCAGCAGAAAATAAGCCAGATCGAAGATTGGCAATGGGTGTTTGTCGATGAAACGTGGTTCAACACCCAGATGAGCCGCTACTGGGGATGGGCCGAGCAGGGAGAAAAGCTTCCGGAAGCCATCCCTGCCGGTCA
>QHVI01000139.1:0-13892 GCA_003223515.1 Candidatus Angelobacter sp. Gp1-AA117 | reverse complement strand
TGCCAGCGTATTCGCCCGACCTCAACCCCATCGAAAAATGCTGGGCCAAGATCAAGCTGGTCTTACGAACTCTGAAGGCACGCACGGCTGAGACTCTGGATCCAGCCATCGCGGAGGCTATTGCTGCCATTACGGCGCAGGATGCCATGGGCTGGCTGCACCATTGCGGGTATCAGCACACTAAATGCTAAAACAGCATAGTTAAGCTATAGATTCGTGCTCTCCAGAATTGATCCGCGCAGCCGGGGGCGGCTACGGTCCATAATCGGTTTGGTATCTACAAACAACGCGGGCTGGATTGCTCCAGCCCGCGTTTTGTTTTGTTTGAAACCCGATTTTATTCAGCGGCCATTTCTTCGGCTTCGCCTTCCTGGCGCAGCAGTTCCAGAGCACGCTCGGCTTCGGCGTATTCGCGGGAGACTTCCTCCTGCACTTTGGCCGCTGCCTCTTCGAGCTCCGGTGACAGGCGAACATTGCGGTAGAACTCCATTCCCGTACCAGCCGGGATCAGGCGTCCTACGATCACGTTCTCCTTCAGGCCGCGCAGATGATCCACCATGCCCTGGATGGAGGCTTCGGTGAGCACGCGCGTGGTCTCCTGGAACGAAGCCGCGGAGATGAACGACTCGGTCGAGAGCGAGGCCTTGGTGATGCCCAGCATGAGCGGGCGTCCGGTTGCCGGACGGCCGCCATTGGCGATCACGCGCTCGTTCTCTTCGCGGAAGCGGAACTTATCAATCTGCTGTTCCAGCAGGAACTGGGTATCGCCCACGTCTTCCACTTTGACCCAGCGCATCATCTGGCGAACGATGACCTCAATGTGCTTGTCACTGATGGTCACACCCTGGAGGCGGTAGACCTCCTGGATTTCGTTCACGAGGTAGGCCTGGAGTTCCTTCTCACCCAGCACGGCAAGAATGTCATGCGGGTTGAGCGGACCATCCATGAGCGGCTCGCCGGCGCGGACGCGCTCGCCTTCCTGCACGTTGATGTGCACGCCCTTGGGAACCGAGTATTCTTTCTCGGTACCGTTGTCGGCCACCACGTAGACCTTGCGTTGTCCCTTGGTGACTTCGCCGAACTTCACCACACCATCAATCTCGCTGATGATGGCGGTCTCACGCGGCTTGCGGGCTTCGAAGAGCTCGACCACGCGCGGCAGACCTCCGGTGATGTCCTTGGTCTTGGTGGTTTCACGCGGAATCTTGGCCAGCACGTCGCCCGGATGCACATCATCACCGTCCTGCACCATGAGGTGCGCGCGTGACGGCATCAGGTAACGCCGCGTGGTCTTGCCGGTGGAACCCTTGATCACGATTGCGGGCTGGCGCTTCTCGTCCGGTGACTCGCCCACCACGTGGCGGGAGAGGCCGGTGACCTCGTCCACTTCGTCGTGAAGCGTGACGCCTTCCTGCAAGTCTTTGAACTGCACGGTACCGCCGATTTCCGTGAGAATGGCGAAGGTGTAGGGGTCCCACTCGACCAGAATGGTTCCCAGGTTCACCTGCTGTCCTTCCTGCACCTTCAGCTTGGCGCCGTACACAACCGAGTAGCGTTCCTTTTCACGGCCCTTGTCATCGACGATGGCGATAGAGCCGGCGCGGTTCATCACTACCAGATCGCCGGTCTTGGACTTGACGGTCTGCAGATTGATAAAGCGCGCCATGCCGTTGTTGCGGGCTTCCAGGCGCGACTGCTCGGAGACTCGCGATGCCGTACCACCGATGTGGAAGGTACGCATAGTGAGCTGCGTTCCCGGTTCGCCGATGGACTGCGCTGCGATAACGCCCGTGGCTTCGCCGAGTTCCACCATGCGTCCGGAGGCCAGGTTGCGTCCGTAGCACATGACACAGACGCCGCGCTTCGATTCGCAGGTGAGCACCGACCGGATTTTCACGCGCTCGATACCGGCAGCCTGGATGGCGATGGCGAGATCTTCAGTGATCTCATGGTTCACGTCAACGATCACGCTGCCTTCGTAATCCTTGATCTTCTCGAGCGATACGCGGCCTACGATACGGTCACGCAGCGGCTCGATAATGTCGCCGGCTTCAACGATCGATCCCACGTAGATGCCATCGACCGTGCCGCAATCCTGCTCGCTGACGATCACGTCCTGGGCCACGTCAACCAGACGGCGGGTCAGGTAACCGGAGTCAGCGGTCTTGAGAGCGGTATCGGCCAGACCCTTACGCGCGCCGTGGGTGGAGATGAAGTACTCCAGCACGGTAAGACCTTCGCGGAAGTTGGCGGTGATGGGCGTCTCGATGATTTCGCCTGACGGCTTGGCCATCAATCCACGCATACCTGAGAGCTGGCGAATCTGCTGTTTCGATCCGCGGGCGCCGGAGTCGGCCATGACGAAGATGGGGTTCATGGAACCGGTCTTGTCCTGCTCCTGCATGGAGGCGAACATCTCGTCAGCCACCTTTTCCGTCACGTTCGACCAGATTTCAATCACCTTGTTGTAGCGCTCGCCGTTGGTGATAGCGCCATCAAGGTATTGCTGCTGCACGCTGGTCTGCTGTTTTTCGGCATCACGCACCAGGGACTTCTTGTCCTCAGGGATGACCATGTCATCGATGCCGATGGAGAGACCGGCCTTCGTCGCAAAGCGGAAGCCCAGTTCCTTCACTTCATCGAGCATCTTCACGGTGATCTCAAGACCGAAGCGCAGGTAGGTGTAGTTCACCAACTGGCCGATGCCCTTCTTCTTGAGCAGGCCATTGATGTATGGCATGCCTTCGGGCAGATGATCATTGAGAATGGCGCGGCCCACGGTGGTGTTGATGAACTGGCGCTCGAACTTGATCGGATCGGTGTGGACGATGTCCTGATCGTCATAAGCCTGCATCAGGTCGATCACCTCACCGGTGTAGCGCAGGCGGATGGGCGTAAGCGTCTCCACCTCGCCGGCCTCGAGGGCGAGCAGCACTTCGTCAATGTTGGCGAAGGCGCGGCCTTCACCCTTGGCTCCCGGCTTGCCTTTGGTCAGGTAGTAGAGGCCAAGCACCATGTCCTGGGTGGGCACGGTAATCGGCTGGCCTGATGCGGGCGAGAGAATGTTGTGCGATGCGAGCATCAGCACGCTGGCCTCAACCTGGGCTTCAGGCGAGAGTGGAATATGAACGGCCATCTGGTCACCGTCAAAGTCTGCGTTGAACGCGGTGCAGACTAGAGGGTGAATCTTGATGGCCTTACCTTCCACCAACACCGGCTCAAAGGCCTGAATGCCAAGCCGGTGCAGCGTGGGGGCGCGGTTCAGCAATACCGGATGGTCCTTAATGACCTCTTCCAGGATGTCCCAAACGATAGGCTCCTGCTGCTCCACCATTTCTTTGGCCTGCTTGATGGTGGTGCAGTGTCCGGTCTGCTCGAGGCGGTGGTAAATAAACGGCTTGAACAGCTCCAGCGCCATCTTCTTGGGCAAGCCGCACTGGTGCAGCTTGAGCTCGGGGCCTACCACGATCACTGAACGTCCGGAGTAGTCCACGCGCTTGCCCAGAAGGTTCTGGCGGAAGCGGCCCTGCTTGCCTTTCAGGGTGTCAGAGAGCGACTTGAGCGGGCGGTTGTTGGCGCCACGCAGCACGCGTCCACGACGGCCATTGTCAAACAGCGCGTCCACGGCTTCCTGCAGCATGCGCTTTTCGTTGCGCACGATGACCTCAGGAGCATGCAGGTCCATCAGCTTCTTCAGACGATTGTTGCGGTTGATCACGCGGCGATACAGATCGTTGAGATCTGAGGTCGCGAAGCGGCCGCCATCGAGTGGAACCAGGGGACGCAGCTCCGGCGGAATGACCGGAATCACGTCGAGGATCATCCACTGGGGCTTGTTGCCGCTCTTGCGGAAAGCCTCAACCACCTTCAGGCGCTTGGCGTACTTGAGCCGCTTCTGCAGAGAAGTCTCGTTCTTCATCTTCTCGCGCAGCTCGATAGAAAGCTCTTCCACCTCAACGCGCTTCAGGATTTCCTTGATGGCTTCAGCGCCCATCATGGCTTTGAAGCCGGTGGCGCGGTACTGCTGATCGAGTTCGCGGAACTGGGTCTCTTCCTTGATGACCTCGCGATCTTTTACCGGAGCGTCACCGGGATCGACTACTACGTAAGACTCGAAGTAGAGAACTGATTCCAGATCGCGCAACGAGATATCGAGCAGGTGGCCGATGCGCGAAGGCAGTCCTTTAAAGAACCACACATGGGAGCAGGGCGAAGCCAGCTCGATGTGGCCCAGGCGCTCACGGCGGACTTTGGACAGCGTGACTTCAACGCCGCACTTGTCGCAGATCACGCCGCGGTGCTTCATGCGTTTATATTTTCCGCACAGACACTCCCAGTCTGTGACGGGACCAAAGATGCGGGCGCAGAAGAGTCCATCGCGCTCCGGTTTGAACGTGCGGTAATTGATGGTCTCTGGCTTGGTCACTTCGCCATGCGACCAGCTACGGATCTTCTCGGGAGAAGCCAGGCTGATTCGAATGGAATCAAAGTCAGTGATGGTATTGCCTAGATCAAATGGACTTGAACGGTACAAGGTGTCCTCCTGCGGTTTTTACGCCACCGCGGACGGCTTCCGTTTCACGTAAATCTCTTTTGCTGGTCTCAACTCCAGATCGGAAGCGTTCCTGGAGTTGAGTGGCTTTCGCCGGGGGCTAAAGCCCCAATTTCTTTGTGGAAGCTTTTTTGCACGGCCTGAAGGCCGTGCTCCCCGGACTAAAGTCCGGGGCTTCCACCTTCAAAGCTAATCAGCAGCGGCGGCGACTTGCTTGCGACCGCTTTCAATGCTCTTGATCAGCTCCACGTCAAGGCAGAGTGACTGCAATTCGCGAATCAACACGTTGAACGACTCAGGCACGCCGGGTTCAATGGCAGCCTCGCCCTTCACGATGGCCTCGTAGATCTTGGTGCGGCCAAACACATCGTCTGACTTCGCGGTAAGCAGCTCCTGCAGGATGTAAGCTGCGCCGTAAGCTTCGAGCGCCCAGACTTCCATTTCTCCGAAGCGCTGTCCGCCGAACTGTGCCTTGCCACCCAGCGGCTGCTGCGTAATCAGCGAGTACGGGCCGATGGAGCGGGCGTGGATCTTGTCGTCAACCAGGTGCGAGAGCTTGAGCATGTAGATGTAGCCGACTGTGACCGGCTGCTCGAATTTCTCACCGGTCATGCCGTCATACAGCTCAGTCTTGCCGGAGGTCGGCAGGTTGGCTTCGGTCAACATGGCCTTGATCTCGCTCTCGCGTGAACCATCGAACACCGGCGAAGCGAAGTACACACCTTTTTTCATCGTCTGAGCAACATGCACCAGTTCATCGTCTTCCAGTTCGGAGATCTTGTCGCCGAACGGAGTGTCCTTGAAGATGGCCTTCAGCTCGCGCCGGATGGCCTCTTCACGGGTGTTCTGTTGCAGGAACTCACTGATGCGCTGGCCCAACTGATAACCGGCCCAGCCCAGGTGCGTCTCCAGAATCTGGCCTACGTTCATACGGCTTGGCACACCCAGCGGATTGAGCACGATCTCCACCGGAGTACCGTCTGCGAGATACGGCATGTCCTCCTCGGGAAGAATGCGGGCAATCACGCCTTTGTTACCGTGGCGGCCAGCCATCTTGTCGCCGACGCTGAGCTTGCGCTTCATGGCGATGTAAACCTTGATCAGCTTGATCACGCCCGGAGGCAGCTCGTCGCCCTTTTGCAGCTTGGAAATGCGTTCATTGGTGATCTTGCGCAGAACGTCGATCTGGCGCGAGGTCATCTCTTCGATTTCGTCGATCTGCTCGTTTACGCGCGGGTCTTTATCGTTGTACTTAATACGCTTGAGGTTACGCGTGGAGATGCGCTCGATAGTCTCGCGGTCGAGAATCGTCCCCTTGGTAAGCAGGCGCTTGTTGGTGCGCTCATCGTGCAGGTCGGCCTGAACTTCCTTGCTGCCCAGGATGGCTTCCAGACGCTTCAAACGCTCATCGGTGAGGATTCGAATTTCATCGGCCAGGTTCTTCTCCAGCCGCTCGATCTGAGAAGTCTCGATGGCCTTGGCGCGCTCATCTTTCTCCTGGCCTTTGCGGGAGAAGATCTTTACGTCAACCACCGTGCCTTCGATGCCCGGAGGGCAGTTAAGAGAAGCGTCGCGAACGTCACCGGCTTTTTCGCCGAAGATAGCGCGCAGCAGCTTCTCTTCCGGAGTGAGCTGGGTCTCGCCCTTGGGCGTTACCTTACCCACCATGATGTCGCCCTGCTTCACGGTTGCGCCGATGCGGATCACGCCGCTCTCATCCAGATCGCGCAGAGCGGATTCGCTCACGTTGGGGATGTCACGGGTGATCTCTTCCGGCCCCAGCTTGGTGTCACGGGCCTCGATCTCGAACTCCTCGATGTGAACTGAGGTGTAGTAATCCTCTTTCACCATCTTTTCGGAGACCAGGATCGCGTCCTCAAAGTTGTAGCCGCGCCAGGGCATGAAGGCCACCAGCACGTTGCGTCCGAGAGCCAGTTCGCCCTTATCGGTGCAGGGGCCGTCGGCAATGACCTGCCCCTTCACCACCCGGTCGCCCTTCTTTACTACGGGCTTCTGGTTGATGCAGGTGTTCTGGTTGGAACGCTTGAACTTGGTGAGCTGGTAGATGTCACTACCCACTTCGCGGGAGAGCTGGGTGGGATGGTGTTCACCTTCCACGCGCACGATGATGCGCTCGGAGTCTACCGAGTCGATAATTCCGTTGCGGCGAGCCAGCACTACAGCGCCGGAATCGCGAGCCGTTACGCCTTCCATTCCGGTGCCCACGAGCGGGGCAGCGGCGCGGAGCAGCGGCACGGACTGGCGTTGCATGTTCGCGCCCATCAGAGCGCGGTTGGCGTCATCGTGCTCCAGGAAAGGGACCAGCGAGGCGGCTACCGAGACGAGCTGTTTCGGGCTTACGTCGATGTAATCGACTTCTTCACGCGGAACCAGCACGAAGTTGCCGGCCTTGCGGGCATTCACCAGTTCGGAAACGATGCGGCTCTTTTCGTCGAGTTCGATGTTGGCCTGAGCGATCACATGGCGGTCTTCTTCCCACGCCGACAGGTAGAAAGAGAATGGCTCATGCTCGATCAGTTTCTTCTTGCGCTCTTTCAGATCGGCATTGGCCTTATCGATTTCCTTCTGCTCCACATGGTCGCCGACGCGGTAATCGCTGTCACCGGCGTTCACCACGGTCACGAAGTCCACAATGCGGGCATCGCGAATGCGGCGGTACGGCGACTCGATGAAGCCATAGTCGTTGATGCGGGCGTAGCAACTCAGTGAGCTGATCAGGCCGATGTTCGGCCCTTCAGGGGTCTCGATGGGGCAGATGCGTCCGTAGTGCGTGGGGTGGACGTCTCGGACTTCAAACCCTGCGCGTTCACGCGAGAGACCGCCCGGACCAAGGGCTGAGAGACGGCGCTTATGCGTGATCTCCGACAGCGGATTGGTCTGGTCCATGAACTGCGAGAGCTGCGATGAGCCGAAGAACTCACGGATAGCAGCCATGACCGGCTTGGCGTTCACCAAGTCATGCGGCATGGCCGTGGACATCTCCTGGTAGACGCTCATCTTTTCCTTGATGGCGCGTTCCATACGCACCAGGCCGATGCGGAACTGGTTCTCCATCAATTCGCCTACAGCGCGCACGCGGCGGTTGCCGAGGTGATCGATGTCGTCCACGAGGCCGATGCTCTTGCGCAGCTTCAGCGCATAACGGATGGTCGCGTAAAAGTCCTCAGGATCAAGCGTGCGCTTTTCCAGATCGGTGGCATCGTTCTTTTCATACAGCTTGATGTTGAACTTCAAGCGGCCCACGCGGCTGAAGTCATACTTGCGCGCGTCAAAGAACATGCTGTGGAAGAGCGCAGTCGCGGTGTCCAGGGTCGGTGGATCACCGGGACGCAGCTTGCGGTAGATTTCGATCAGGGCTTCCTGCGGCGTCTTCACGGAATCGCGGCGCAGTGTGGCGCTGATCACGTTGCCCACGTCGTCACGCTCAGGGAAGAAGACGTGGATCTCTTCCACGCCCGCATCCATGAACTTGGAGAGCTTGTCTGAAGTGATCTCGTTATTGGCTTCGAGCAGCACTTCACCGGTGTTGGTGTCGATGATGTCCGCCGCGCTGAGTGCACCCTCAAGATCGGTGGTATCGATGTCGATTTCGGTGATCTTGGCCTTCTGGATTTCCTTCAGCACTGCCGCAGAAATTTTGCGGCCAGAGTGGGCGATTTCGTGGCCGCTCTTGTCCTTGATGCTGTGGGCCAGCTTGAGGCCCAGCAGGTTGGTGGGGCGCTCAATGCCGGTGTCCAGCAGCCAGCGCAGCTTCTTCTCCTTCAGGCTGATGCGGTCCACAGTGTAGAAGGTACGCAGAATGTCTTCATCCGAACGCAGACCGAGGGCGCGCAGGAAAATGGTGCCCAGGAACTTGCGCTTGCGGTCGATGCGCACATAAAGAATGTTCTTCTGGTCGTATTCGAATTCCACCCACGAGCCGCGATAGGGAATGATCTTGCCCAGGAAGTAGGTGCGGTTGTTGGCGGTCTCGAAAAACACGCCGGGCGAACGGTGCAACTGGCTCACAATGACGCGCTCGGTGCCGTTCACGATGAACGTACCATTCTGGGTCATGAGCGGAATATCGCCGAAGAAGACTTCCTGCTCCTTGATGTCGCGAATGCTCTTGTTTCCGGTCTCCGGATCTTTGTCATAGATGGTGAGGCGGATGGTGACTTTCAGCGGGGCAGAATAGGTCATGCCGCGCTCTTCGCACTCAGCCACGTCGTATTTCAGTTGCAGGCCGACAGGGTCGCCGCACTTGTTGCAGAAGTCCGGTGTATTGGCGTTGTAGGTGCCGCACTTGTTGCAGAGCACTTCGCCGGGATGAAAAGGGTCAGTGATAACGGTGTTGCCGCAATTACGGCAGGTGGTACGAAGGTGGTGAAGTCCCTTCAGGTGTCCGCACTTGCACTCCCAGTTGCCGATGGCGTAATCCACAAAGGCCAGCTCTGAGACATTGCGGAAGTCTGTAATGGGAAACACGGATTGAAAGACTGCCTGCAGGCCGCTATCATCGCGCTCGCTGGGCAGCTTATCCATCTGCAGGAAACGGTCGTACGAACGCTTCTGCACTTCGATCAGGTTAGGGATCTTAAGAGCTGCGGGAATCTTGGAAAAGTCGAGACGATAGCGGAAGGCGCCATTCTTGTTGGCCATGAATAACTCCTGAATCTGGTTGTTCCGTTCGCTCTAAGCGGCGAACTGGAGGGCCGGGTCATTCCCGAAAATTCTTGCTTTTCGGAAGCAAACCTGTTAACTAATGCAGCTTCCAACGCTGCGTGGTATGTGTGCCAGGCGGCGAGCGGAGACAAAAACACAAGAAGCCAACGGGAGACAAAAGTTCCCGTTGACGCCAAATGCGCTAACTGCATCTGCTGAATTGTGTTTGTACGCGCCCGTCTGGAGAACCGTTCTTGATCCGCCTATAAGCAGACCTGTTAAAAAAGACAAAACGGCAGGCAGGCCTAAGCCCCTGCAAAATATATTTTAACTTATTTCAGCCGCACCTGTCCTGCGCCGCAAAACAAAATCATTCGGGGGAGCCGACTGCCGGTATCTATTTGATAACGGAAGCCTTCCCCCGGATTCAAAATAGCTGGGCGGGTGGGTTCGGCCTCAAAACCTGGCCTAACATCCACCCGGCCTCAAGCTTTCCCTGCCTGGATTCAAGAAAACCCTTGCCAAATAATTGGCTATAGGGCTCCCTCGCTGCCGCTCGGGAACAAAGCCAAAAAGCTACTTGATTTCGACTGTAGCGCCAGCGTCAGTGAACTTTTTCTTGATGGTCTCGGCCTCTTCCTTGGAGACGTTCTCTTTGACCGCCTTCGGAGCGCCGTCAACCAGGTCCTTGGCTTCTTTCAGGCCCAGGCTGGTGACTTCACGTACCGCCTTGATTACATTGATCTTGTTGGCGCCGGCGCCAGTCAGGATCACGGTAAACTCAGTCTTCTCTTCTGCCGGAGCCGCCGCCGCTGCCGCACCACCGCCTGCCACCATGACCGGGGCAGCCGCTGCTGCGGAGACACCAAGGCGCTCTTCAAGACTTTTCACGAGGGCTGCCGCATCCAACAGGCTCAGGCCCACAATCTGTTCTTCTAATTGCTGCAAATCTGCCATTGTATTTCTCCACTTTTCATCAGTTTTTGTGCTGATTCGCCGCCCCGTCTCCTCGTGTTCCAATGCGCCCAGACCAGCGCCACGCGAGCCTTTTGACAGCGAGAACCCCTTGCCTCCAGACGGGCCGCACAACCTCCGTCCAGAGAAGAAAACCGGCTTAGCTGCTGGCAGCCTCGCCGCTTTCCTTAAACTTTTTCTTCTCCACGCCCTGATTGATCACCACCGCCAGGTCGCGGCCCACGGCATTCATTACCGTGACCAACCGCTGCGCCGGAGCATTGATGAGGAACAGCAGCTTGGAGTAAATCTGTTCCTTGGAAGGCATGGTGGCCAGCGCCTTGACCTCGTTCATCGAGATCACGCGGCCTTCGAGCACGCCCGCCTTAAATGAATATTCTGGATTGTCGTCAACAAACTTGCTGAGCGCCTTGGCCAAGGCCACAGGATCGCCTTCGGTGTACGCAATAGAAGTGACACCTTTCAACGCTTTCAACGCGTCGGCAACCTGGGTTCCCTCGGAGGCCTTGCGGGCCAAGGTATTTTTCACCACGCGGTAGCGGGCCCCGGCAGAGCGCACAGTCTTGCGCAGTTCATAGTCTTTGGCGACTGTAAGCTTGGAAAATGTGCCCACAATCATGCTGCTGGCTTTTTCCAAGTCAGCTTTGAGCTTCTGTATGTCTTCGGCTTTCTTTGCTTTGGTAACAGCCATCGTTCAATCCTTTTTCTGGGCGATCTTTGGATTGAGATCACCACTTCTCACAAATTTTGTTACTGGTCTGCCTGCCAGATTTCTCAATTTTGGCGATTACAAATTTTGGCAGTTCTTCTATGCCTTCGCGGCTGCTTCGACTCCAGAGGTGTCAATCGAGACGCCCGGGCCCATGGTGGAAGAGATATAAGCTCCACGGATGTACTTGCCCTTAGCGGCCGCAGGCTTGGCGCGCACAACGCTGGAAATGACTGCGGTTGCGTTATCCACCAGCTTGTCTGAAGTGAACGAAATCTTGCCCACCGGCACATGAATCAGCGCGGTCTTATCGGTGCGGAATTCCACCTTGCCGGCCTTGATTTCTTTCACGGCGTTAGCTACGTCGAAAGTCACTGTACCGGTCTTAGGATTAGGCATCAGGCCGCGTGGGCCAAGCACCTTACCCAGCTTACCGACGGATTTCATCATGTCCGGCGTGGCGATGACGGCGTCATAATCAGTCCAGTTTTCCTTCTGGATTTTCTCGACCATGTCGTCGCCGCCGACGATGTCCGCTCCTGCCGCTTCTGCTTCACGGACCTTCTCGCCGCTGGTGATGACCAGCACTTTTTTTGATTTACCCAAACCATGAGGCAGAACCACAGTGCCGCGCACCATCTGGTCTGCATGTTTGGGGTCAACGCCGAGACGGAGAGTGACCTCCACGGTCTCGTCGAATTTCGCGAATTTTACTTTCTGGAGAAGAGGGACGGCTTCATTGAGAGGATACGGGCGGTTCTCAACGGCAGACCGAGCCTTAGTGATGTTCTTTCCTGCTTTTCTACTCATTGCGTTTCCTTATCTCCCACCGCTCCGGAAGACATCTCCAGGCCGTGGTAAACGATTCACTTCAAAAAAACTTATGCAGTTATTTCAATGCCCATGCTGCGGGCTGTGCCCTTTACGCTCTTGATGGCAGCTTCCAGTGAAGCGGCATTCAGGTCGGGCATCTTCTGCTTGGCGATATCTGTGACCTGCTTCTCGGTCACTTTGCCCACCTTGTCTTTGTTGGGAGCGCCGGAACCTTTGGCGATACCCGCCGCGCGCTTCAGCAGAATCGATGCCGGAGGCGTCTTGGTGATGAAGGTGAAAGAGCGGTCCGTGTACACGGTGATCACCACTGGAATGATCAACCCGGCCATCTCTTTGTTCTGGGTACGCGCATTGAACTGCTTGCAGAACTCCATAATGTTGATCTGCGCCTGTCCGAGCGCCGGACCAACCGGAGGAGCAGGCGTAGCTTTGCCTGCCTCAATCTGGAGCTTCACGCTGGTTTGAACTTTTTTCGGTGCCATATTGTCTAATTCCTAACCTAAAGTCTCTTCCGCACAGCCGAGGGCGGCTGTGCCACACGGTTCTTTTATGCGACCTTTTCTACCTGGCCAAATTCCAACTCGACCGGGGTTGCTCTCCCGAAGATCGTAACCATCACCTTCAAGGTCTCGCGATCTTCATTGACGTCATCTACGATGCCATTGAAGTTGGCAAACGGGCCGTCGATGATCCGCACGGTCTCGCTCTTCTCGAACTTGACCCTGATCTTGGGCTTGTCTTTGCCGCTGGTCACGCGGAAAACAATCTGGTTCACTTCATCTTCAGAGAGCGGCGTGGGATCGTTGGCCGTACCTACAAATCCAGTGACGCGAGGCGTGGATTTCACCACATGCCATACGTGATCGCCCTCACCGCCGGTGCGGAACCCGCTCAGGTCCATCTGCACCAGCACGTAGCCGGGATAAAACATTCTCTCTACTGTATATTTCTTGCCGCCGCGAATTTCGGTCACAGGTTCGGTGGGAATCACCACTTTGCCGATCTTTTCCTGCAAGCCGAACGCCTGGATGCGTGATTCAAGTGATTCCTTCACCTTCTTCTCGAAGCCGGAATAGGTGTGGATGATGTACCACTTCATGTTCGGGTTGGCATTCGCAATATCGCCAGGAACCCCGGTTATGTTCTGTTCGTCCATAAGTTGCTGCGAACCTTCCGATGCTGCCGGTTTAGCGCGCGCCATGATGCAGCACCCATTGAATAACGCTATTGATTCCCAGGTCGATCACCCAGAAATAGAGGGCAAACAGAAAGACGGTGATGATGACCACCGTGGTCGTTGCCCGCACTTCCTTAAAACTGGGGAAGGTCACCTTCCGCATTTCGTTGCGAACGTCAGAGAAAAAACCCTTGGTGCGTTCAGGGAACTGTCTCAACCTGCCGCCCAGGCTCCTCTCGTCGCGTACTACCGTTGCTGCTTTTGCCATTCCAATCCTGCTTTCGAACTTCTTGTCTTTCTGTCTTCAAAATCTGGCAGGGGCGGAGGGATTCGAACCCCCAAGTCCGGTTTTGGAGACCGGCAGTTTAGCCGTTGAGCTTACGCCCCTACGAAGAATTGGGTAATCTGGTAATTTCAATTTGGTAATTGAAACCCAACAATCATAACGACCCAACAATTACCCAATTACTCAATCTACTTGGTTTCTTTGTGTGCCGTGTGCTTGCGGCAACGCTTGCAGAACTTTTTGAACTCCAGACGGCCAGTCGTAGTCTTCTTGTTCTTGGTCGTCGAATAGTTCCGCTCTTTGCAATCACCGCACTGTAAAGTCACTATCTCTCTCATAAAAACCCAGCTTCTAGCTACTAGCCGCTAGCAGCGGCCTCGCTCGAAATTTGTATTGCCGAATGTATCTTAAATTCAGACTGCCAAAATTTCTGGTTGCCGGTTTTCACTTGTGGCAATTTTGGCAATTACCAATTTTGGCAATCCATGATTCTCTTGCTTACTGAATAATCTCGCTGATGGTTCCCGCGCCTACCGTCCTGCCGCCTTCGCGAATGGCGAAGCGCAAGCCCTTCTCCATAGCTACAGGCGTGATCAGTTCAATGGTCAGCGATACGTTGTCGCCGGGCATCACCATCTCCGTTCCCGCGGGCAACTCTGCCACTCCCGTCACGTCTGTGGTCCTGAAATAGAAC
>QHVI01000050.1 GCA_003223515.1 Candidatus Angelobacter sp. Gp1-AA117 | reverse complement strand
CATCATCAATCTCGAACAGAAATTCACCGGCGGCGGGGCTGGGTTTGCGTTTTCCTTTCATCGTGAGTGCAATGTAACACCCATTCGGTGAAATTCATCCAGTGACTTTTTGGTGACCATCTCTGCTGCCTTGGCCTCTCTCGCTGGATAACATCCGTTCTTTAAAGACGGATCACGGCAGATGACACTGATTTACACTGATAAACCTCAATAGGAGTTAAACCGCGTGATTGACAGCAGAAGGAATAATCCTTACGTTGAAGATTATGGACTTAGAAAAAGTGCGTGAAATGCTTGACAGGCGTTATGACGAGCTAAAGAGCGGCGAGGTCAAACCCATTGACGGAGAAGAAGCGTTCGCATTATTGCGCAAGAAAAGCCAGCAGTGGCGTGAACGTGGGAATCAATAGTGCAATCCGCACAGCCGGCGACGGCTGTGCCATACGATTATTCAGCAGTATACGATTCTTCCTATCCTCAACATTCCGCAGCAGCTTTCGAATGTGGCCCATCCAGCTCTGGATTCGCGGCACAATATTCTTCAGGAGGAATCTATGGCGAATACCAATAAGCCGGACCGCGCGCGCACCGGCCATGAATCAGCTCCCACCAACCCTGAAGGCACACCAACCAGCACTAACTTTGGAAGCACATCAGCCACCTCCAACCCGCAGACCGGCAACCTCAACCAGAGCTCCGGACGCGATGACTACCATTTCCGCTGCGCCGATGTGGGCTTCAACGAATGCAAATGGGAGACGCGCGGCAACAGCCCGGACGAGGTCTTGCGCAACGCTGAGCAGCACGGACGCCAGCAGCACAACCTCGCCAACATCGGCGACGAAACGCGCAACCGCGTTCGCAACCACATCCACAAAGCAGCCTGAACATCGGGTGATCGGGTGATCTGAAGATCGGGTCATCGGAACACCTGCACTGCAAGCTATCACGCAGACCCTGACGCGCTACAGCGCGTGCATCAAAGCAGCTTATTTTTGCCTCTTTAGAAGGCGGGCACCACCCGCCTTTTTTCTTTTCCGCAGCCTCAGATAAAATCAGAGTTTCCCATTACCTCGCGATGCTGCGCTATTTCACTGCCGGTGAATCACATGGAGAGGCCCTGGTGGCTTTTCTCTCGGGCCTGCCTGCCGGTTTGAAGGTGGATCAGGCGTTCATAGACCGCGAACTCTGGCGGCGCCAGCAGGGTTTCGGCCGCGGCGGACGCATGAAGATCGAGCGCGATACGGCGCATATTCTCTCGGGCGTCCGGCACGGAAAGACCATTGGCGCGCCCATTTCCATCCTGCTCGAAAACAAAGACTGGAAGAACTGGCAGGAGATTCTGCCGGTAGAAGAAGGCGATCCGGCGAAGCATAAGGGCGTAGCTTCACCGCGTCCCGGTCATGCCGACCTGGCGGGGGCGCTCAAGTACCACTTCCACGAAGCTCGTTATGTGCTGGAGCGGGCTTCGGCGCGCGAATCTACCGGACGCGTAGCCATGGGAGCGCTGGCCAAGCTGTTTCTGCGGGAGCTTGGAATCGAAGTCCTGAGCCACGTGATTGCCGTGGGCAAGGCCACGCTGAACGATGCCGAAGTGCCCTGGGAAAAGCTGCGGCAGCTTCACGCGAAGAATGAGGTGCTACTGAACTGCGCTGATCCACAGGCAGAAGAGCGCATGAAGGCCGAGGTGGACCAGGCGTTACGCACCGGAGATTCCGTGGGCGGCGTCTTTGAAGTGGTGGCGCACGGCGTTCCGCCCGGCTTGGGAACATACGCGCAATGGGATGAGCGGCTCGATGGTTTGCTGGCACAGGCAGTGATGTCGCTGCAGGCGGTGAAAGGCGTGGAGGTGGGGACAGGAGTCGAATCCGCTTTTTCTTTTGGTTCAGCAGTGCATGACGAGATTGGCTACGCGCAGCAGGAGTCGCCCGGCACGTTCACCCGGTTCACGCGCAGTTCCAATCATGCGGGCGGTGTTGAGGGCGGCATTTCCAATGGGCAGGACATCTTGGTGCGCGGCTATCTGAAACCCATCTCCACGCTGCGGCGTCCGTTAGGCTCAGTCGATTTTGAAACACGCGAGCCGGTCAAAGCAGCTTACGAGCGTTCTGACGTCTGCGTGGTTCCGGCTGCGGGAGTGGCGGCTGAAGCCATGGTGGCGCTGGCGCTGGCCAGGTGTGCGCTGGAAAAGTTTGGCGGCGATTCGATGACCGAGACGCTCCGCAATTACGAAGGCTATAAAAAACAACTGCGGGAATTTTAATGGATTGCCATAATTGGTAATTGCCATAATTTACAAAACCTGTTGCACTCTCAGATGTCGGTGCAGGCCGGCATTTCACAGTTTCAAACGGAACACGCAGTATCTCTACACAAGGCATAAGAGGACAAACGTTGATCTATCCAATCGTGAAATATGGTGACCCGGTACTGGAGACACCGGCAGAGACCATTACTGAGTTCAATAATGATTTGCGCAAGCTGGCCGATGACATGTTTGAATCCATGTACGCCGCGCACGGCGTAGGTCTGGCCGCGCCGCAGATCGGGATCGGCAAACGCATCGTGGTCATTGATATTACGTTCAAGGAAGATCCGGAAGCCAAAATGGTGCTGGTCAATCCGGAGATCATCAAGATCGAGGGCCGCCAGAGAAGCAGCGAGGGCTGCCTGAGCCTGCCGGATTTCCGCGAAGAGGTAACGCGCCCCAACGTGGTGACGGTGCGCGCCCAGGACCTGGGCGGCAAGTGGTTTGAAAGCACCGGTGAAGGGCTGCTGGCGCGAGCATTCCTTCACGAGACCGATCACCTCAATGGCAAGCTGTTCATCACCCACGTCAGCGCCCTCAAGCGCGACATGATCAGGCGAAAGGTCAGAAAGCTGCAGCGGGCCGGCCAGTGGGCATGAAGCTGGTATTCTGCGGCACGCCGCAATTCGCTGTGCCATCGCTCGAAAAATTAGCGGAAGCCGGATACGATGTGCGGCTGGTGGTGACACAGCCGGATCGTCCCCAGGGCCGGGGCATGGAATTGACGGCTCCACCGGTGAAGCAGACAGCCTTGAAGCTGGGCCTGCCGGTGGTGCAGCCGGACAAGAT
Source organism: Candidatus Angelobacter sp. Gp1-AA117 (assembly GCA_003223515.1). Classification (GTDB taxonomy): domain Bacteria; phylum Acidobacteriota; class Terriglobia; order Terriglobales; family Acidobacteriaceae; genus Angelobacter. The sequence continues at coordinate 108,792 of QHVI01000050.1, read as the reverse complement.
CAAGAAAAACGAAGAGTTCCAAAGGCAGCTCAGCGGGATCGCGCCCGAGGCCATCATTGTTGTCGGCTACGGACGCATCATTCCCGCGTGGATGCTGCAATTGCCGCCGCAAGGCAACATCAATGTTCATGCTTCCCTGCTGCCCAAATATCGCGGCGCGGCTCCTATTCAGTGGGCCATTGCCATGGGCGAGACCGTTACCGGCGTGACCACCATGCGCATTGATGAGGGGCTCGATACCGGCGGCATTCTGCTGAAACGGGAGATGCCGATTCTGCCGGAAGATACTGCGGTCACGCTCTCTCCGCGCCTGGCGCAGCTCGGGGCCGATCTGCTGGTGGAAACCTTGCGCGGGCTGGAACGTGGAACCATTCCGGCAATCCCGCAGGACCATTCGCAGGCCACGCTCGCGCCCCTTCTCAAGAAAGAAGATGGGCTGGTGGATTTTCAGCGCACTGCGGCAGAGATACACAATCGCCTGCGCGGTCTTCAGCCCTGGCCGGGAGCTTACACGCACTTTCGCGGCAAGAACCTGAAGATCATCTCTGCTCAGCCTGCAAGCGAGAATCTTTCTTTAACTCCTGGCGAATTGAAAGCTAATGGCGAGAGGCTTTTCGTGGGATGCAGTGCAGGAACTGCTCTGGAGTTAATCCAGGTGCAACTCGAAGGCAAGAAACCATCTTCCGCGCGGGAGTTCATTCATGGCTACCGCATCGCCCCCGGAGAGCGCATGGGGTAACACCAGCGCGATGGGCGGCCTTCACCATTCTGTTGCGAGTGGAGCGCGAGTCGGCTTACGCGATTGAGCTGTTGCACTCCTCCCTGCTCGACGACCTCACTGCTGCCGACCGCAACCTGGCCAACGAGATTGTCATGGGCGTGCTGCGCTGGCGCTCGCTGCTGGATTCCGCGATTACTGAGTTCCTCAATATTCCATTCAGAAAGCTCGATCTGGAAGTGATGACTGCGTTGCGCATGGGCGGCTATCAAGTGGCGTTTTTGAGCCGCACTCCCGGACACGCCATCGTGAACGAAACGGTGGAACTGGTGAAGCAGTCACGCAAACGCTCCGCAGCAACGCTGGTGAATGCAGTGATGCGCAAATTAGAGAAAGCGCGTGACCGACTGAGATTTACAGGCCAAGGTATTGCTGCCGACTATGCGCATCCTGAGTGGCTGGTAAAGAGATGGGAAGCAGAGTTGGGTCATGAACGGGCTGAACAGATCCGCCGCTATGACCAGCAGGTCCCCGCCACGGTGCTGCGGCTTGGCTCTGCTGAAGAGGAAGAGCAACTTAAGTCAGAAGGCATTCAGCTTGCTCCGGGCGTGCTGATGAAGAATGCGCGTATTGTGACCGCAGGCGATGTAACCAAAAGCCCGCTATTCCGCAACGGACGCATTGCCATTCAGGATGAAGGTTCACAACTGGTGGCTGCGCTGGTGGGCCAGGGTCAACGCATTCTGGATTGCTGTGCCGCGCCGGGAAGCAAAACTGGGGCGCTGGCCACGGCCTTGCCGGAAGCAGAGATCTATGCCGCCGACGTGCATCCGCATCGTGCGCGGCTGCTGCGGCAGATGGTTCCTGAAATCAACGTACATGTGATCACCGCAGATGCGCGCCAGCTTCCCTTTGCAGCAGAGTTTGACCGTGTGCTGGCAGACGTGCCGTGCTCAGGAACTGGCACATTGGCACGCAATCCGGAGATCAAGTGGCGGCTGAAACCGGAAGATCTGAGTGATCTGCAGGCGCGGCAGATCGCCATTTTGAATGCCGCTCTCCGGCATGTCCTTCCGGGAGGGCGGCTGGTCTATTCCACCTGTTCTCTGGAAGCGGAAGAAGATGAGCGAGTCGTGGAAGCAGTCTTGCAAGACAATACTGCGTTTCGCATAGTGCCGGTGAAAGAAGAACTCCTGCGGCTGCAAAGTTCGGGCGTGCTGGTATGGAAGAACCTGGACCAACTGGTCAGCGGGAATTTCCTGAGAACGTTTCCTGGAGTACAGCCCTGTGATGGATTCTTTGCGGCAATCGTGGAAAGGAACTGCCCCTCGACTGATTGGGTAAATGGGTAATTTGGTAAATGGGTAAATGTGCCTTGAACCAAGCTCTTATTTGCGCTTTTTTCCTTTGCGTCCTCTGCGCCCTTTGCGGTAAATCACAAAATGCATCTGCTCGAATTACACGGGGCTGAGTGCTAGCTTGGCCGCTACGAGATCTTCTAACGCGCAGCCAACGCTTTTGAATAGCGTGATGTCGTCTGCGCCTGTTCGCACCATCTTTTTGCCGCTGGCGATTTCATGCAGATCGGCGAGGATGTGGCTGCGATCAATGATGCCCGCCTGCATGGGAATCAGCAGGTCACCGGCTTCGGCCAGAGCGCCTTCATAGGTATCCACCACGATGCGGGCACGCTTCACCGTTTCCTCATCGACTTCCCGGGTGTGTGGTTGAAACGTCCCGACCAGGTTCAGGTGCGCGCCCGCTCGCAAACAGCGGCCATCAAACAGCGGCGTGGATGAAGTGGTGCAGGTGCAGATCACGTCGGAGTGGCGCGCACAAGTCTCAGCATCGGCAGGTATGGCTTCCATTCCCTGTTCTGCTTTGATTCGATCACAGAAGCTTTGCACATCGCCACGCGCTGAACCGCACACCAGGATGCGGCGAAATCCACGAACGTGCGGCAGCACTTTCACATGCGCGATGGCCTGCCTTCCAGTGCCGAAGATACCGAGCGTCTGCACATCGGGTCTGGCCAGCAGATCGGTGGCCAGAGCAGAGATGGCTGCTGTCCGGACATCAGTCAGATAGTTGGCCTGCATGACGGCCAGAGCCTCACCTGTTTGCGGATCGAGCAACGTGTATATGGCATTTACGCCTGCCTCTTTGCTCACCGTCACCATCTTGACTCCGGCGGCATTCAAGGCGCTGTCACAGCAGGGCATGAGCAGCAGGAGACTGCCGGAAAGCTCCATGTGTGTACGTACCGGCATGCGCAATGTTTCTTTGAAATCCCGAGCAAAGGCACTCCGAAGCGCTTGCATGAGTTGATCAGGCTTGAGCCGTTGCCGGACCTGTTCTTCTGTGAGGTATTGCATGATCTTGCGCATTGTCTCATTTCCGTTTGCCTGAAATCGCGCCGGTGATAGGATTAGGCACCCCAGCTTCAATTCAAATTCACCGGAGGCCTTGGATGACCTGCCATCGGAACTATAGAAAGGGTTTAGCACTCTGCTTCGTTCTAGTTTGCTTGTCCACTATCTCCCTGGCGCAATCGGCTGGAGTACTGCTGCCGCAGAACGTCGGAATAGGCGAGCAGGCGTCGGGAAGCATCGTATTGAACCCCAATGACTGGCAGAATGTGGCCGGGATACGGGTCATCCCTTTTCAGCTTCCCAATTCGTCAGCCAACGCTGCACCGAATTTGAGTGATTATCTTGTCGAAATCAATCCCGGCCAGTCATTTCCGGCCAGCGGTGCGTTTTCTTTCAAGGTAGAGCAAAATCTCAAGCTGATGATAAAGTCCGCTGGAGCTTCAAAAGCGCAACCTGTCACTCTCAACATTCCATTTCCATCGGCGGCCATCACTGCACCTCCACAGGGATTCACGACATCGCCTATTGCCATGGGCGGATTGATGCAGACGATTCGCGGGCCTTTTCAGGGTGACGCCAGCAATGCTTCAGTGCTGCTGAATAACTTGGCGGCTCCCATCATCGCCGAATCGCAGAGCAGCCTCTTCTATCTGGCGCCGGAAAACACACCTGCCGGATCAGCCGATGTGCTGGTCAAAGATAAAGACCGCAAGACCCACTTCACGGTCGCCGTGCTGAGCCTGCAGATGAGCGCCGACAAGCTCAACCTGCTGAAAGGCGAGTCCACGGCTTTTCATGTGCTGGTGAAAGGCGCTGAGAGCCTTCCGCCGGAAAGCTGGTGGGGCGGCGAGGCGCAGGGCGGTGACGTGGATACGTTGCACAAGCTGCTGCCGAATTTTCATCCACCTACAGGGCTGGATCGCGGTTACCTGGTGTTGATCATTGAAAATCTTTCTTCCAATGTAGTGATGTCAGGCGGACAGAAGATCGCGCTCACTTTTACTTATCCTCAAAGCGGCAAATACGGATACGACGGCACACTGACGGCCACCAAAGCAGGCGGATTCGTGGTGAATGGCACCTTGATTCCATTTCTCAGAAAACAACCGGGTACAGGTGCAAGCACCGATGGGACTGCAACATCGTCAGACAGCCAGACAGCGACTGCCCTGCGCGACAAAGCTCAGCAGTTGCGTACGCACTCAGACACCCTCCGGCAGCAAAACAGCGGGAACACCGATTCCAGGGTGCGCAAGAAGATTGAAGACGAGATCGCTCAGGACAATTCGAATGCTGACAAACTGGACCAGCTTGCCTACGACCTTGAAAAAGCTTCAATCAATGCTGCCAATGGGCAAGGCTCATCCACGATCTCAGAGTTAAGGAAGGACGCGAGCAACCAGCTTAACAACCCGGTACTTCAGGCGAAGAATGATGAACCACAGGTCCCGGCGAAGCCTGGAAACACACCTGAACATCCGGGCACTACGTCAAAGCCCAATACGCCGGGAACAACTGAGAAGCCGCAGGAGACGCCTCATACGCCCACAACCCCGGAGATACCGAAGACGCCAACCAGTACTCCGCAAACTCCGGATAACAGCACGACGAACAAGAAGAAGGAGGAGAAGAATGATTGTCCACAGCGCGGCAAGGGCTGTGTGGCCCTGGTGATCGACTTCAGCGCGGATTACAGTTTCGAGTTCGACATGTCCACCGTCTCAAAAAAACTCAGCGATGCCGGATGCGACACGGACTACATAGCCCCAAAGTTCAAAGACGTGCCAAAAGAGTCGTTGTTCTCGACGCCTACCGCCGCGGAGATCAAAGCCGCGCAGGACCATAATCAGGCGCAATGGGATTCGGTCAATGATGCGGAAAAGAAGCACCGCGAGAAAGTCGCCAAAGGCGTGGAGATTGCTATTGAGATCACTAATGGCCACGGTGGCGAAGCCGCGCCCGGCCTGCCCTGCGGTGACGTTGAGCCTAATGACTGGCGCGGAAGCTATCTGCGGCGCGATGATTTTCACCAGGGCAACTACAAGGCCGCGAACAAGAATGTCTGCTCGTGGTTCACTGCCGACCTCACCTGCTACGGTGGACTCACTCCCAAAGTAGTAGACGAACTGGAAAACCTGACCACCGCCACCTGCAAAGCGGCCTCAACTATTGCCTGCGGCAACCATGCCGGCTGGGAAGCCGACGGATCAATGTCCTCTGCCAAGAGCACCGACACCTGCACCAATGGCAGCGTGTGGTGGCAGAGCGGGTACGTGAAAGAGGCGCTGGATGCCGAGATCAAGCGCCGCGCCGCTGGCCAGAACAAAGACTACTCCACGCTGATCCAGGCCCTGAATTCCAGCACGGTGAAATCAACTACCGCCCGGTATACCGACCACGGATATGCCAAAGACCATCCGCCAGTACACGCGCGAGGAGGCTATGGTGAGAAATCATCGGATGAGCAGTAGAGCGGCAATTTTTCTGCTTGCATTGCTGCCGCTGGCAATGAGCGGCCAGCAGCGCGGCAAGTTTGTGCCTCCCGACTTTGATCGCAAAATGGAGGCGCTCAAGAACCTGGAACACGGCGTGGCTCCGCTCTTTGTACTTGGCGACCTCAATGAAGACGGCGTTGTAGATGAAAAAGACCTGCAACTGGCGCAGGCTTACGCACAAGGAAATGCTTCTGCCGGGATTTCCTGCCTGGCAGCAGGCGACCTGAACAGCGATGGCGCGGTCGACGCGAAAGACGTCACGCTGTTCCAGCAGGCGCTGAAGAAAGGCCCGATACCAGCGCCGCCTCTCGCATACCACTCCAGCCTGCGCTGTGATTACAAGAACTTTTTTGTTGCCTCCATGTCCGGAACGCGCGTGGGAGGCACTCTGCCCGTACACTTTCTCGATCCACGATTCAATGCCCAGAACTCTTCAGTGACGGTGCAGAGCGGACAGGCAACGGCAGCAAAGAACGGCAACGCCTACCGCGTACAGGTAGCAAAAACCGCACCCAAGGAGTCATTCATAACGCTGGCAATCACGCTGGCAGACAACCGGAAATATACGTATACGTTTCAGGTGCACTGAGAGAAATGGGTAAATGAGTAATTTGGCAAATGGGTAAATGAAGATCTGGGCCTCAATACCTGAAGGTGTCAGGGCACGAATTTATTCGTGCCGCAAACCGTTCAAAATCAATCGGGCTTTAGCCCTTGCGGTTGTTTCCTTCTGTTGAATGTGTGCTTACACCATTTGCTAGACCGGCTTCATTTACCCACTTACCAATTTATTCATTTACCCATTTCTCTCTGCGGTAAGGTTTATATTCCCGGAAACTTCATTCCTGCCAGCTTCCTGCCGAAACTCGCCTTGCCCATGTCTTTGAACATTTTTCTCATCTGGGCGTACTGGCGCAGAAGCTGGTTTACCTCCTGCACGGTCGTGCCGGAGCCACGGGCAATGCGCTTGCGGCGGCTGCCGTTGATGATCTCGTGATGCAGCCGTTCTTTCTGGGTCATGGAATTGATGATGGCTTCCACGCGGGCCAGTTGCGAGTCGTCCACCTTGTCGGCGGCCTTCTGCATGCCGGAGAACGGGCCAATGCTGGGCAGCATCTTGATGATGCTCTGAAGCGAACCCAGCTTCTTCACCTGGCGAAGCTGGTCGCGGAAATCTTCGAGGGAGAAGCCGTCACCCGCCAGCGCCTTCTTGGCAAACTCTTCGGCCTTTTTGGAGTCGATCTTTTCCTGCGCGTGCTCGATGAGCGTCATCACGTCGCCCATGCCCAGAATGCGGCCCACGATGCGGTCGGGATGGAATGGCTCCAGCGCGTCGTACTTTTCACCGATGCCAATAAACTTGATTGGCTGCCCGGTCACGTTGCGAATGGAGAGCGCAGCGCCGCCACGTGCATCGCCATCCATCTTGGTAAGCACCACGCCGGTGATGGAGAGCTTCTTGTGGAAGTCGTCTGCGGAGCGCACCGCGTCCTGTCCGGTCATGGCGTCAGCCACGAACAGGATTTCCTGCGGGTTCAGCAGCTTCTTCAGCGACTGCATCTCTGACATGAGGTCATCATCGATATGCAGTCGTCCTGCGGTATCGACGATCAGCACGTCGCAGCCGGTATTCATTGCTTCTTTGCGCGCCTCTTTGGCCAGACGCTCAACCGTAGGCGTGTCCGCCTGCTCCACCTTGCCTTCGTAGATGTTGGCCTTGATGGCGTCCGCCACCACCTTCAACTGCTGGCGCGCCGCAGGACGGTAAACGTCCACCGAAACCAGCATGGGACGATGTCCGCCCTTCTTCAGCCATGCCGCCAGCTTGCCGGTGGTGGTGGTCTTGCCGGAACCCTGGAGCCCGGCCATCAGCACCACCGTGGGCGGCGTGCCAAACCTCAGCTTGGCAGTATCGCGTCCCAGGATCTCGACCAGTTCGTCATGGACGATCTTGACTACCTGCTGGGCCGGGGAGAGGGCGGTCATCACTTCCTGACCAACGGCCTTCTCCTGGATGTGGTCGATGAGTTCCTTGACCACTTTGAAGTTGACGTCGGCCTCCAGCAGCGCCATGCGAATTTCTTTCATCGCTTCCTGGATGTTTTCCGGGGTCAGCGTGCCCTGGCCGCGCAGGTTCTTAAATGCTCTCTGTAATTTTTCTTGAAGATTCTCAAACATAAGATAGACACAGAATTCCCGCAGGAGCAGGCTCATTCGATTGTATCAGGGCGTTCCACACCCGGAGAATTGGGTAAATGGGTAAGTTGGTAAATGGGTAAATGAAAGGCTGTGCTATTGCTGTTCAGCTTCTTCTCTGCTTGCGAAGATTCTTCCGCGCAGCCGAGGGCGGCTGCGATCCAGGAAATTTCACTTTGGTTACGACACAGCCGGGGGCGGCTGTGCCACACGATTCAGCTAATGCTCGCAGCCTTCATTTACCCATTTACCAACTTACCCATTTACCCATTCCGTCGACCCATTTACTCATTTCATCTGCCCATTTACTTCCCTGGCCGCAAGGACCGTGTTGCAGTGGATGGTGATCGTATCTTCCACCCGGCGAGCATAGCCACCGGCATACGTAATCATCACCGGAATATTGCGTGAGCGGGCCACGCCCAGCACCAGTTCATCGCGCTTCTTCAGCCCTTCAATGGTGAGCGCCAGGCCGCCAAGCTGGTCTTCTTTATAGGGGTCGGCCCCGGCGATGTAGCAGAGCAACTCTGGCTCGAACTGGCGCAAGGCCGAACTCAATGCCTGCTCCAGCCAACCCAGATACTGCTCATCATTCGTTCCATCAGGCAGGTTCACATCGATGGAAGAAGGCGGCTTGTAGGCCGGGTAATTATTGGCCTGATGCAGCGAGATGGTGAACACCTCCAGCTCTCCGGCGCTGCTGTCGCGAAGCTGGGCGCTCACTCCGCGTAAATGATGCTGGACTCCGCCGGCACTTGGCAGGGGCTGTCCGGCACGCGACTTCGGCGGAAAGATTCCCGCAGTTCCGTTGCCGTCATGGACATCGCAATCCACGGTCATTGCGCGCTGCAGCCTGCCTTCCTTGTGCATCCGCCTGATGGCCACCGCCACATCATGGATCATGCAGAAGCCTTCTCCATGATCGGGAAAAGCGTGGTGAAAACCTCCGGCAATGTTCACGCACAGTCCCCCGCGCAGGGCCAGATCAGCGGCCAGAATGGAACCTCCGGCGGAGAGCCAGAAGGCCTTGACCAGTTCCGGCGAGTAAGGAATCTCCATCTGCATTTCTTCCAGCGGCGAGAGCGTGCCGGTCTTCAGCTTGCGCACGTATTCAGGCGTATGCACCAGCAGGATGTCATCATCGCCGGCGGGCTGCGGAGCAACAAAGTCCGGGGCCTCGGCGATGCCCGATTCCAGCAGGCGCTTGTGAATCATGCGGTATTTCTCCGCCGGAAAGACATGCGCGCCGATAGGCAGGAAATAGTCGTCAGAATAAACCAGCTTGAATGGCAGCATGACATTTCAGGTTAAATTGAGCAGCGGCAGCGCGGCAAATCTGGAGCACCCAGCAGTCAGCATTAGCCCTTGATCATTCCTGTATTCTTCAAGTCTGGTCCAGGCAGATGCTATTTCCGAATTTACCGCAATGGACGCAAAGGACGCGAAGGAACAAAGAAGAAAATACAAAGCGAGTTCAAGGCACATTTACCCATTTACCAACTTACCCATTTACCCAATCAGTTCAGGGGCTGACTGCTGACTGCGGAGTGCTTCTTTGCTAAAATTTACAGGTAACAGACTTTCCCGTTCCAATTCTCAAGACATTCAAATCTGCGGAACCACTACGGGCAAGGAGTGTGTAACGGAGTGAAACGCGGTAAAACGGTGGTAGTGATCGGCGCCCAATGGGGCGACGAAGGCAAAGGCAAGATTGTTGACGTGCTGTCTGAGAACTTCTCAGTGGTGGCCCGCTATGCCGGCGGCCACAATGCCGGGCATACAGTCATCATCAAGGGCAAGAAGTTCGTTCTCCAGCTGGTGCCCTGCGGGGTGCTGCGCAAGGGCTGCCGCGCCGTGATCGGCAACGGCGTGGTGCTTGACCCGCTGGCCTTTCTCAAAGAAGTGAACATGCTGCGCGAGGCCGGGGTGCAGGTGGACCGCAATCTCTTCGTATCCAACCGAGCGCACGTGATCCTGCCTTATCATCGCATGATCGAGATGGGAGCGGAGAATGCTCCGGGACGGGTGAAGATCGGTACTACCTCGCGGGGCATTGGTCCTGCTTATGAAGATAAGATGGGGCGGCGCGGCCTGCGCGTGGCTGACCTGCTCGACTCCCGGCTGTTGAAGACCACCATCGAGAACGCCTGCCGCGAGAAGAACATGATCGCGCATGCGCTGTTCAACTCCGAGCCGCTCGATTCCGACAGCATGTACCAGGAATATGCGCAGGCGGCCAAGGAGATTGCTCCTTTTGTCGCTGACACCGCATTGCTGATCAATAAAGCCATTGCCGCCGGAGAGCCGGTGATGTTCGAGGGCGCGCAGGGCACCATGCTCGATATTGACCACGGCACGTATCCGTTTGTGACCTCTTCCAGCGCAACCTCCGGTGGCGCTGTCACTGGCACCGGAGTCGCGCCCAATGCCATTACCAGCGTGATTGGCGTGACAAAAGCGTATTGCACGCGCGTGGGCGGCGGGCCTTTCCCCACGGAGAGCCATGATGCCGTGGCTGACCAGTTGCGCGCCCGCGGCAATGAATACGGCGCTGTTACAGGACGTCCGCGCCGCTGCGGCTGGATCGACCTGCCGCTGCTGCGTTATGCGCAGATGATCAATGGAGTGAACTGGTGGGTGGTCACCAAGCTTGACGTCCTCGATGAACTCGATGAAATTCCTGTAGCAGTCGGCTACAAAGTGAACGGCAAGAAGACCGCTGGGCTTCCGGCCCTGGCCACTGGCTACGAGCAGGTGGAATGCACTTACGAAAAAATGCCGGGATGGAAGAAGTCCACGGCAGGCATCACAACGTTCGACAAGCTGCCGCAGAAGGCGCAGGAATATCTGCGCTTTATCGAGAAAGAAAGCGGCGCGCGCATCGGCATGGTCTCCACCGGGCCTGACCGCGAGCAGACCATCTTCCTGCCGGAATTCGAAGCGGAACTCAGCTCCCTGAACAACGGCGGAAAGACCGCGAGGGCAAAATGATCGTATTGAAAGTGGACATGGTTGTGAAACCCGGCACAGAGGAGAAGTGCAGGGAGTACATTCACATTCTTCAGGAGAATTCACGCCAGGAGCCAGGATGCATGTTGTACATCGGCCACCAGTCCACCGAAGACTCGCGCAAATTCATGTTCTATGAGCAGTACCGCGACCACGCCGCCCTGGAAGCCCATCGCAACGCACCCTATTTCCAGCAATACGTGAATGCAGGGCTGGACACGATTATGGAAGAGCGAAGCAGGGATTTATACCGGGCGGTGGAGTAGCACCACTGCCTTTTACCGCAAAGGACGCTAAGCGCGCAAAGGTAGCACCAGGACCTATCCCACCGGCCGCAGCAGTTTCTTCTTCCTTATTTCCCATTCCTCCGTGGAAAAGATACGCGGGCCCATTTCGATGAGGCGGGGGAACATATTGAAAACCATCACCGGGTTCCATGCGCTGCCGGTACGGGTGCGGTAACCGGCGTCGTTCAGCTCGAGCGCCACTTCTGACAGCCGCTTAGTCAGTATTCAGGGGCCCGGTTACCAGATCGCGAATGCGCTCATAGCGTGCCATATTGCCTCCAGAGCCTGGGTGGGAGAGTTATCCGGGATCTATGCAGGCAAATCTGCTTCCAAGATGCCCTGAAAGCTAAGTAGTTGAATGGGTGGCAGATGGCGAACGAGCCACGGCGAGGTACAAAGACAGAACTGTCCGCTTGTGGGATGTGCGCGTTCATTAGCGCACACCGCCGCGCTACGTTTTGTCCGCCATCAGCACGCCGCCATGTCCGTAGTCTTCACGGTCAACTTCGATAATGGTGACGATGATGTTCTCTTTCGCGGTCCTGGCTTCTTCGGCCATGGCGTCCGTAACGCGAGCGACAAGCTTGCGCTTCTGCTCGATGGTTCGGCCTTTCAGCATGGTGATTTGAATGGTAGGCATAAATTAAATTGTATGAGAGCGCAGCCGCCCCGGCTGCGCGGATGAATCTAACATCATCAAGCGATGCTCACAAACTAAATTTCAAACGGTCTAACAACTTCAGAGTTGGTGAACAAACCCAGCAGGCGGACACGGCAGCAGGGGCTAAAGCCCAGATTCTTATTGAGCTTTTCGGCACGACTGAAGTCATGCCCTGTTACACGTCTCGCGAAACCACACAGCATTGTCTTAAAACCGGCATGATTCGGCATTTTTCCGAAAGCTGGTGAAGTCATGCCTGATACTTGTCTCGCCATGCATGGCCCATTCTCATCTTAAGCGCATTCATTACTGATTCAACTCATATCCGGCGAAGAAATAGCTCAGCTCAAAACGCGCGGTGTTGTCGGCGTCTGAGCCGTGGATGGCGTTGCGCTCGATGCTCTCCGCCCATTTCTTGCGGACAGTTCCTGCTTCAGCATTGGCCGGGTTGGTTGCGCCCATCAGCTTGCGCAGGTCGGCAATGGCGTTTTCTTTTTCCAGCGCCAGCACCACGATGGGGCCGCTCGACATGAAGTTGGTCAGCGAGTCGAAGAATGGCTTGTCGGCATGCACGGCGTAAAAGCCTTCGGCCTGGTGCTTGGTGATCTCCAGCATCTTCATGCCGATGACGCGGAAGCCCTTCTCCTGGATCATGCTGATGATGTCTCCGGTTGCGCCTTTGGCGACCGCGTCCGGCTTGACAATGGAAAATGTGCGTTGCAAGGTTTGCATTCCTGGTTACGTTCTCCTATGAAAATCTCTTCAGCTCCAGACATTCACAAGCAGGACAGAGCAGGCAGGGGCTAAAGCCCAAAAGCTCAAAAGTTTCTTTCGGCACGACTGAAGTCATGCCCTGTTACAAACCTTTGAGCATCGTTCAGTCAGCAGCCTGGACTTCTGCCAGCAACTTTCCCCGGAAATTCCTGAGACATGCTGTTACTTTGCTTTATGTATATCTGCAAATCAAATCTTTGGGGCCGCCGGAGCACCCTTTCTACAACATCGTTTCGTTTAAGCTTTTGCTGTGGTGCCAATCTTTTGCAGCAACGTTTCGGCGATTACTGCGGGGGACTTGGCCACGGCAATGCCTGATGTTTCCAGCGCCTTGATCTTCTCTGCGGCTGTGCCGTGTCCGCCGGAAATGATGGCCCCCGCGTGGCCCATGCGGCGTCCGGGGGGCGCGGTCTGACCGGCAATAAAGGCGACCACCGGCTTCTTCATGTTCTGCTTCACATACTCAGCGGCATTCTCTTCCGCGTTGCCGCCGATCTCCCCGATCATGATGACGGCCTGGGTCTCCGCATCTTCGTTGAAGAGCCGGAGAGCGTCAATAAAGTTGGTGCCGATAATGGGGTCGCCCCCGATGCCAATGGCTGTCGATTGCCCGATGCCGCGCTGCGTCAACTGGAAAACGGCTTCATAGGTGAGCGTGCCGGAGCGCGAGACGATCCCGATATTGCCTTCCTTATGAATATGGCCGGGCATAATTCCGATCTTGCATTTGCCCGGAGAGATGATGCCGGGACAATTCGGCCCGATCAGGCGCGACTTGCCTTTCAGGTTCAGGTACTCGAACGCGCGCACCATATCCAGCACGGGAATGCCTTCGGTAATGCAGACGATCAGCGGCATCTCGGCGTCTACGGCTTCCATGATGGCGTCGGCGGCAAACGGCGGAGGAACAAAGATCACGGTGGCGTTTGCGCCGGTTGCCTCTTTGGCTTCCTGCACGGTGTTGAACACCGGCCAGTCTTCGTGCTTGGTGCCGCCCTTGCCAGGAGTCACGCCGCCGACAACCTGTGTGCCATAAGCGGCTGCGCCCTTGGCGTGAAATGTGCCTTCGCGCCCGGTAATGCCCTGAACGATCAGTCGAGTTGATTTGTTAACCAGGATTGCCATGTTTATGTTGCCGTTAAAATCCTTCCGCACAGCCGAGGGCGGCTGTGCCACACGAGCTTATCTGCCCGCAGCAGCGACTACTTTCTCGGCCGCGTCTTTCATGTTCTCAGCCACGATGAAGTTCAACCCTGAATTCTTCAAAATTTCCCGCCCCTGCTCCACGTTTGTCCCTTCCAGGCGCAGCACGATGGGCAGCTTGATGTTGGTCGCCTTGGCTGCCTGCACCACGCCGTTGGCCAGGGTGTCCACGCGCAGGATGCCGCCAAAAATATTGATGAGCAGCGCCTTTACGTTCTTATCGCTGAGCAGGATCTCGAAAGCATGCTGGATCTGCTCGGCATTCGCGCCACCGCCCACGTCGAGGAAGTTGGCCGGAGAGCCGCCCGCGTACTTGATGATGTCCATGGTGGCCATGGCCAGCCCGGCGCCGTTCACCATGCAGGCGATATTGCCATCCAGCTTGATGTAGTTCAGGCTGTACTTCGATGCCTCCACTTCCAGCGGGTCTTCTTCGCTGATGTCCCGCAGTTCTTTCAGGTCTTTGTGGCGGAAGAGCGCGTTGTCATCGAAGTTCATCTTGGCATCCAGGGCGAAGAGGCGTCCGTCTGTGGTGGTGATAAAAGGATTGATCTCGCACAGCGATGCGTCAGTATCTTCGAAGGCCTTGTAGATGCCGGTCATGAAGCGCACAGCTTCATTGATCTGCTCCGCCTTCAATCCCAGGCCGAAGGCCAGCTTGCGCGCATGAAATGCCTGGAACCCGACTGCGGGATCGATATGCACCTTTAAAATCGCGTTAGGATCTTTGGCAGCCACTTCCTCGATCTCCATGCCTCCGGAGGCCGAAGCCATGAACACCGGCCGGGCAGTAGCGCGGTCAACCACAATGCCAAGATAAAGCTCGCGCTCGATCGGCAGGGTCTCTTCCACCAGCAGCCGCTGCACTACTTTGCCTTCAGGGCCGGTCTGGTGGGTGACCAGCCGCATGCCCAGGATTTTTTCGATCCAGGTTTTGGCTTCATCGATGTTCTTGGCCACTTTCACGCCGCCGCCCTTGCCGCGTCCGCCGGCATGAATCTGGGCCTTAACCACCACGCCTGAGGCCCGTTGCTCAAGCAGCCGTTTGGCGGCATTTTCAGCTTCTTCGCGGGTCAGGGCCATCTCGCCACGGGGAATGGCCACGCCATATTTCGACAGGATTGTTTTTGCCTGGTACTCGTGAATTTTCATGTTTCAGGTTGGTTCTACAGCAGACGACAGCGTGCTGAGAGGAACCAGTGATTCTATAAGAGGCGGACTCGATTCAGCAATGCATGGTATATTCCGACATCCCATGATTCTCGAAGCGCTGCACAAGATCGCCAACCACAGGACCTCGCTCAGCCGGGAAGAGGCGCGCGCTGTCATGGCGGAAATTCTTGCAGGGACAACCACCGAGGCGCAGATGGCGGCGCTGCTGATCGCGCTGCACATGAAGGGCGAAAGCGTGGAGGAGATCGTCGGCTTCGCCGAGGCCATCCGGGCAGCCGCGCCCACGTTTTCTTCTCCTGAAAACTCCACGCTGGACGTGAGCGGCACCGAACGCGATGCCCTGGTGGACACCTGCGGCACGGGGGGCGATGCCAGCGGCACATTCAACATCTCCACGGCCACGGCGCTTACCATTGCCGGAGCAGGCGTGCGCGTGGCCAAGCATGGCAACCGCGGCGCAACTTCACAATGCGGCTCTGCCGACGTGATGGAGGCCCTGGGCGTGAACATCACATTGCCTCCGCCGAGGCTGGCTCAGTGCCTGAAAGAAGTAGGCATCGCTTTCATGTTCGCTCCGGCGCTGCACACGGCCACGCGCTATGTGCATCCGGTGCGCAAGCAGATCGCGCTACGCAGCGTGTTTAACCTTTTAGGCCCACTCACCAATCCCGCACGCGCCTCGGCGCAGGTGGTAGGCGTTTATTCCATTGATCTGGTGGAGCGGCTGGCCATGGCGTTGAAGATGCTGGGACTGCGCCGCGCCCTGGTGGTGCATGGCGCTGACGGCCTGGACGAAATCACCATTACCGGCACAACCAAAATCGGCGAGGTGCGGGGCGAGTGGGTGCGCGTCTATGAAGTCACCCCGGAGCAGTTCGGGTTGAGCAGAGCGCCCTTGAGCGAGATTTCCGGCGGAGACCTTCACCAGAACGCAACCATCATCCAGGACATCCTGGGCGGCAGGAAGTCCGCACGGCGGGACGTTGTGCTCATGAATGCCGCTGCTGCGCTGGTGGCTGCGGGACGGGCAGATTCACTGGCTGAAGCCATGCCGCTGGCGATCAACTCCCTCGATTCCGGATCAGCACAAGCCAAGCTGGATGCGCTGGTGGAATTCACCAATCGTCAATAGATTTACCGCAAAAACGCAGTGCAGACGAGCCGCAACCAAAAACCTTACCGCAGATGACACTGATGAAACTGATTAACACTGATCAAAATCTATCAGGCGGATCGCGATCTTGTTTTTTGAAATAAAAAAGAGGGCGCCGCCTGGGGCGGCGCCCGAGTGATACTCCTCCATTTACTGAGTCACGGCGATCAGTGTCTCCGTGGTCTCAATAAATTGTCCCTGGTTCATCTGGCCCGCTGTGCCCAGGAAGGTGAAGCGGTAGCGGTAGGTTGTCTTTTTCGGATTGAGCAAGGCAATCCGCAGGTGCACAGGATTGACCGTGGCTCCCTGTAACACCAGCCGCTCCTGGCGGTGGTAGTCATTGGCGTCGTCATCATAGGCCACGTCAATGAAGACCATGCGGGTGTCTGCCGGGTTGAAGGCGGGAACAAAATCCACCTCAATCGCCCTGGTGAAAGGATCATGAATCGGCAGGGCCGTGGCGCGGGTGATCACCGGCGCTTCCGTCTTTACCGTTCCATCCTTCAAATGGTGGGTGAGCTGGTAGGTGTACTCGCGCGCCTGCGGGTCATCGAGGCGCACTCTCCAGAATTGCGGCTGCGAGGTGGGCGTCACGTTGATCGTACGCCGCACCACTTTTCCACCGGGATCGGCGTGAGTAAGCTCCACGTCGGTTGAATCCATTACCCCGGCATCCATCTGGTGCGGGAAGACCTGCACCTCGAGGAAGCCGATCTGTTCATAGGGATTCAGGAACAGGTTGCGGTCTTCAGTGGCCTTGGGCGGGAACTGGTAGCTGAAGGCCCTGCCGTCCCAGCCGGAATCCGGATCGAAGTGATACTCGGCCGCGTAGCTGTAGGTGGTGTCATGGTTTTCATTCATGAACACCGCGAACTTGTACTCCTGGGCGCGGTTGGCATCGAAGAGAGCATCGCCGTGCTTGTAGTTGTTGGCATCGCCGGGATCGCCATAATCCAGGGAGACGTGCGCGGAACGCAGGCCAATCTTCTGGAAGTTGATGGGGGCTTGCACGGTGACTGCAAACTCGCGGAAGAAAGGATCATCAAGATCGACTTCCACGAAATGCTTCTCCTCATCGCGGAGGTCATTGAGCATGGTTCCAAAGAAGCCCTGCGGCGCATAGGTCCGCTGGATGGCATCCGAGCGGTGATACTCAAAGACCAGCGTCTTGAGCTCTTCCTGGTGGACATACTTCAGCTTGAAGGCAACTGAAGGCGCACCAGCAATTTGACCGTCGCCTTGCGGAGTCGGAGTCGGCGTCGGAGTCGGCGTTGGCGTGGGTGTAGGTGTAGGCGTAGGAGTTGGCGTAGGCGTAGGCGTCGGCTGCTGTGGATCAGCAGCACGGTTGATGCGCGCTGTAATGGAAGCCGCCGGGCCGCCCGGCCCCGTAAAACCTTTGATGTGAACTATGCGGTCAGGATTATCAGCAGTGCCGCCGGGAGCGCTGCGGCGACTGGCGGTGTGAGCCTCCTGGTCTCCGGTTGCGCTGGGAGGCGTGCTGGCCTGGGCCGAGTTTCCAATGATCCCCAGCGCCACCTGGAGGCGACGATTGGAGAGATCAAGGTTGTGCTGCTGGTGGGCCATATCATTATGCCCTTCCCAGCTTGCATGGGCATCAATTTCCACTGCCTTGGGATCAGGCAAGGTCGCAATCCAGTCGCGCAGCGCCTGTGCGCCCCTGCTGGCGGAACTGCCGCTGGGCGCGTGGCTGCGCCGGAACGGGGCATCCGATGTGGTGTTGGTGAGGTAGGCGCGGTAGGACGCACTCGGAGGCGAGATGCTGAAGCCGTTGGCAGCAGGCAGATCATACTGGAAAAGAAGCTCAAATGTTTCAGAAGGCCGGGGCACCGCCGCATAGTTGACCACGATGGTGTGGGTAGAATTCGGAGCGACTTCCAGCGTGAGCTGGCGCGAAGCATCCAGAGTGCGGGCCGCGCCATCCACAGTTACGGCTGGGGCCGTCGTGCCCCCGGTGACGGTGATGGTTTCCGTCAACCCGCTGGTTGAAGGCGTGTGCTGTATGTTGTAACCGGTTGGAGACGGGTCTGGTTCCCTGCTCACGATCTGCAACTGCGCGGGAGCATGAGTGACTGCGGGGGCCGGAGCCGCCGCCGCACCCGTACCCGAACCTGCGCCGGTGGCCGGGCGCGAAGGGGAAGGCGCTGCATGGCCGGCACTCGCGGCCGTTCCCGATCCTTCCTCGCTTGCTGCTGCGCCGGAAGGCGCGCCAGTGCCGCTGCCGCTTCCACTTCCTGTTCCGCTTCCTGAGCCAGAACCAGTGCCTGCGCCAGTGCCGGAACCTGAGCCGCTGCCAGTTCCTGAGCCTGAGCCCGTACCACTTCCGGTTCCAGCGCCTGTGCCGGAACCCGATCCTGTACCTGTTCCTGAACCGCTTCCTCTTGAACCAGAACCGGAGCCGGCACCAGTGTTGCCGCTTGCGCCGCTTCCAGAACCTGAACCTGAAGCGCTGCTGCCGGAGCCTGAGCCAGTGCCTGTGCCAGTGCCGGAAGGAGCGCCGGTTCCTGATCCGGAACCCGTGCCAGTAGAACCATGCGAGCCTGCGCCCGCGCCACTGCCGCTGCCTGAACCAGCGTTGGCATTGGAACCTGAACCCTGGCCTTGCGTAGCATGACCCAGCGCGCCCAATGCACCGCTGAGAGGATCGCTGCCACCGCCGGACTCCACCGCAAGGTGTCCCACACTCAGGGTCGGCTCGAACCAGTCAGTCAGCAGCTTGTCAGTAAAGAAATCCAGCGCCCACTTTTCTTTGTCTTTAGCGTCCTGGTCGCTGGTGAAATTGGTGACCTCAATCTTGATCGCGCCATCCTGCTTCAATTTTTCGAAGCCGGCTTCCAGGTCGGCCTTCACAAAGTAGTACTGGCCGCTGAGGCTGGCGTTCAGGCCATCATAGATGCGCTTGAAATCAGCGGTGATCCTTACATCGAGCGAAGGACGCAGTCCGGTGAACTTAAGATCGTAGATGACTCCAACCGGGGCCGTGCCCTGCTTGTATGCCTGCTCCAGGATGGTTGCGCCTTCCTGGCTGAGCGTAAGGCTGAAGGCCGCCTCTTCGTCGCCCTGAAGCGAAGGAGTGGAAGCGCCAAGAATGGCCTCCACGGCGTTGAATGTGCCTGCCTTGGCAGCGGACGCGGTTGTGCCGCCCTGTCCTTCCAGGTTCAGGGCAATGCACTTGACCGTGCCGGTATCGAACTGCACCGCGCTCAACCGCGGGCCGCCTGGCGCGACGCCTGATAACCGCGAAAGGATGCGGCTTTCAGTCCGCGGATCGAGCTTGAGGCTGGTAGCAAACATGACAAAGCCGCCGCCTTTTGCTCCGCCTTCCACGGCTGCGGGCTTGTACTTGATGAGGGTGAAGACCGCCTGGCCATCCGTCCTGTGGGCCAGGGAAACCGGGCCCGGAAGATACCAGAACTGATTCGGATCGGCATGGTCAGGAAATACTGTTACTCCATCTACAGTGATGGACCTGGGTGCTGACAATAGCAGCATAAAATTTCTCCTCAGCGGCAGCCTTCAGGCAGCCATTCAAAATTTGGGTTCAGTGCGGCCCTGTCCTATGGACGAGGACCGCAGATTTTGCTTCAAGTTTCAATTCTGACTGCAATAAATGAATTCATTCGCTTCATTGGGCTTGTTAGCGTTCATTTGTGGCTATGGCCACTTATGAGCCACATTCATCCGACGGAAGAGCCGCAGGGGCTAAAGCCCAATTTTTCTGGAGTTACCGGCACGACTGAAGTCATGCCCTGTTACACGTCTCGTGAAAGTACACAGCATTTATTAAAACGGCCAACCTTTCTCCGTGATGATTAAGCTAGAAGCTAGAAGCTAGAAGCTAGAAGCTAGAAGCTAGAAGCTAGAAGCTAGAAGCTAGAAGCTAGAAGCTAGAAGCTAGAAGCTAGAAGCTAGAAGCTAGAAGCTAGAAGCTAGAAGCTAGCAGCTAGAAGCTAGTAGCTAGTAGCTAGTAGCTAGAAGCTAGAAGCTACTCACATCACCGCAATCACCAGGTCTGCATCGTCGCTGGTCTGCCAGTCTGTGTCCCGGCTGAGACCATTGGTAAACTGCACGGACGCCTGGTAGCTGTACTTCGACTGGTTCGGATCGACATAATCGAATTCGAACGTCCCTACACTTTCCGGCTTTGTAAGAACACTCTGTCCAGCGAAGCTCAATCCGTTGCCCAGGTCTTCATATTTGGCCTGCACCACTATTTGCTTGATCTTGAGGTCGGCAAAATCAGCGGCCTGTGGCCGGATGTTCACGATCTTGTGTCCCTTGGAATCGCTGCGCACGATGATGCGCGCATCCAGGGTGTAGGAGCGGGGCACCTGCACCATCCTGCCGTCTGTAAACAGGACCGTGCTCTCGTAAGCCACGCGCCGCCGGCTGGGATCGCGCATCTCCACCGAAAACGATTTCGGCATGGGATCGGTTTTCGAGAACGAAAGCGAGCTCTGCTGCGAGATGTTGTTGGCCGGATCGTCATAGAACAGGTCCACAAAAACGTTCTGCACCTTGTCCCACGAAACGTTGGCGACCACATCCACCTTGCGTGACGATGGAAATGGATCACGGATGATGATCTGCTGCTGGTCAGTGCTGACCCAGGCTTTTTCCAGGTCATGCCCGTCAGCGCCACGGAAGATGAGCTTGTATTCAAAGGTGGTCGACTGCCGGTTGAGGACGAAGACCTTCCAATCCTGCGAGGTCCTGTCGCTGTTCAGCAGAAAACTCTGCTGCTCACGCAGGCCGTTCTGCTCATCGGTGTAGCGCACCTGCACCTGCACCGTGGGATACTTCTGCCAGGGAAACCCGACCGCGGTAATGGGAACGTGAATGATCGAGTACAACCGCCGCGGATCGATTTCCAGGTTGTCGGTTTGGGTATTGAGCAGCGGCGAGTCAATGCTGGGCGGGCGCTGCGTGCCATCCACGCTCTTGAAGCTGACCGTGTATTGATAGCTCACGTCCCTCTTGACGGAGTTGCCGTCAAGATTGCTGGCCCAGTCAACTTTGTCGGTCAGGTGATTGGGCTCCAGCAGCACGCTTTTGCCGTCATTGCCATAGCGCAACTGCACGTTGAGAGAGTTCACGCTGTCCTCATCGAAGTTGGCGCGTGAGATTACATTCACCTGCCTGCGCTGGAACCACGGATCATCGAGATTCACCGGCACGACAAAGCGGTTGAGGTCCAAATGCTGGTCACGAAGCACCTGGAACAGCCCGGCAAGATGGCCCTGCGGATAGATGCTGCGCCGCACCGTGGTGCGCTCGCTCATGTTCACGTCCAGCATCTTCTTGTCGATGCGGGTGTAATCGGTTTTCTTGTAGGAGAAGCAGCCGCCCAGCCCGCCGGTGGCAGCCAGGCCTGAAAGCCGTTCCGCGAACTGCCCGGCTTTGTCCCAGCCGTCAGGTCCGTGTTTGGTGGGATCGATGCTGGGCTGGAAGAACGCGTTGGTGATCATCTCCCGCACTTCCTGCACGGCACGGTCGCGGCTGGCGATGACGCTGCTATCGTCCTCGCCTTCAGGCACGAAGGTATCCACCTCCATCTGAATGGCGCGGTTCTCGACCAGCTTGTCCACGGCCGTATCGATCTGGCTGGAGAAGAAGATAAAGCTGGCGCCGAACTGCTCGTCCAGCGACTTCTGCACGCGGTCCCAATCGATGTGCAAGTGCACCTTGTACGCTGGACGCAGCCCCAGGTAATCGAGCGAGTACACGATGCCAATGGGAGACATCTCGCCCTGAAGGGCCTGCTCCAGGACCGTGACTCCGGGCGCATCCAGCGCCACCGAGAAGGTGGCCTGGTTATCGCCATAGAGCGCGGGATGCGCGCTCTGATCAATACGCGTGACAAACTTAGGCCCGGCGGCCGCAGCCGCAGCAGTGGCTGATGATGAAGAGGATGAACCGCCGGAACTGCCTGAGCTTCCTGCAGCAGGCTTGCCGCCGGATGCAGGCTGATCAGGAGTGGAGGCGCCCAGCAGAAGCAACCTGACTGTGCCGCCTACCAGCGGAAGAGGCCCCAGCTTCGGGGTCTCCCGCAGGTGCATCATTCTTTTCAGTTCCTCTGCAATATCGTCCAACTGCGGTCCATCAATGCCCACGTTGCAGTCGAAATTGAGAAATCCACCCGACCCGGCCGTGCCGCGAAACTTCAGGAGCTGAAGCTGAGGCACTTTCTGGCCCGCTCCGGCATCGAGCGCTTGCGTCAGCCTGGGAGCCAGAGGCATGTAGTAGAACCAGTTCGGGTCCTCATGGTCCGGCATCAGGGAGACGCCATTGATAATTGGGAAAGGTCCTTTCAGGTAAATCATGGTTATGCTCCTGGCGTGGCTGCCGCTGCTGCCGCCGCCGGCATTTCCAGCAGCAACATGGGATCGCTGGTGAGAGTGGGGCCAACCGACCTGGAAGTGCCGTCAGTCAGGAAGAACGACGCGCTGTACTGATAGGTCTTTTGGGTCTTGTCCTGCAGGCGCACGCTCCAGACCGGCGGGTTAGTGGTGTTGGGTTTGATTATGAAGTTCTTGGTGCTGTCGATGTCGTGTGTAGGATCGGCATAGTGCAGCGAGACCTTCACCAGCTTCAGCTTGGAGAAATCCAACAGGTCGGGAGCAATGGTGACGTTAAGGAACTCGTTGTCATCTTTCGGCTTGCCTAGCAGGATGGTGTTCTTGGCGGCCACGGTTTCAGGAATGTTCTGCACTTGTCCGTCCTGGAACTGGATGGTGCCCGAATAGGTCACTTTGCCGGAGGTTTCATCAATCACCGGGAAGGCCCAGTCGGCGAATGGAGACGACTTGCTCAGGGCATAGGAGCTGCTCTGGGTGTAGTGGTTGGCGTCATCGGCATACTTCACGTCCACGAAGATGGTGCTGATGTCGGCCTGCAGATCGCCGATGGCGCGCAGGGAAACCGTTTTGCGCGCGCCGAAGGGGCTGCCTACGAAGATCTGTGACGCGGGATTTGTCTTCCAGTCGGTAAAGTAAGTCTGGCCAGTCTTCATGTCGTACTTCACCTTGTATTTGAAGGAGGCAGTACGGGGCGCGAAGATCACCTTCTGGATGACCTGCGATTTATGGTCTTTGTCCAGTACCAGTTCCCACTCCACTGGAGCCACATTGTTGCTCTGGTCTTCGTAGTGGACGGTGACCAGCGCCTGGGTGACTTCATCAAAGTTGATGTCACCGGCCTGGACATTGGCCAGCAGCACGCCCGTGTCGCCCACGTCGATGGTGAGCGGCTCGTCGCCTTTGCTCAGCAGCGTGCCAGACTGGTAGGTCCGGGTCTCATTTCTGTAATTCACCGTGTAGGTGTACTGGTAAGCCTTCTTGTTGTTCTCAATGAAGCTGGCAAACTTCACCACGTCATTGGGGCTGGTGAGGCTGAATGGAAGGCTGGTGTGAGTGTTGCCTTCATCATAGCTGATGCGCCCGTCAATGCTGTAAATAGGCAGATTGTTGAAGTCGGCGTTGGCGCGGACGTTCACATTGATCTGCTGGAAGAATGGATCGTTCAGATCAACGGTGCGCGAGAAATCCTTCCACTGGATCGGCTTTCCATCTTTGCCTGTCAGAGTGGTGATGCCGGGCAGACTTCCCCGCGGTCCAAGGTTGACCTCGATGGCCATGCCCTCGGTGAGGGTGCGGTTGATGTCCACGATTTTTTCGAACTTGAAGTCCCGCGTCAGGTGCTCGATGCCGTCGGGCTGTTTGCGGGCATCGCTGGAAACATCCGGAATATCGCCGAGAAGATTGCGCTTGATCGAGTCCTCAATGGTCTGGGTGCCCCAGTCGCGCAGCGCATTCATGATCTTGGGATCGGTGGTTGCGCCGGGCTCGATCTCCACGCCGCCGCATTCGCTGGAGGTGAACTGCTGCCGGATTTCTTCGCGCTGCGAGGCCGAGCCGCACCACTTCTTGGTGATGTCAACCTTCTGGAAGAAAGTCATGGCCTTGGCTGCATGGAACCAGACCCGCACCCACATTTTGGGCAGCTTTACCGGCGCATAGAGGTCATACACTACCTGCAGGGCCGGGCCTTTGCCTTGCAGCGCCTGCTCTGCCAGGGTTGCGCCTTCAGGCGAGAACTCAACTGTGATGGGGCAGAGCAGATCACCGTAGATTGACGGCGATGCGGGAGCCAGCACCTTCTCAACCAAAGCGCCATTCTGACCGCCCGAACCGCTGTCAAGGAGTTGAATGGTGGCCGCGCCCTTGGTAAAGGTGATCTCGCGAATCTGAACCACCGGCTTGGGATTCAGGCGGGCATACTGCTCGTTCACCTGCTCCTGCAACTTCTGCTTGCATTTTTCCACGGTTGCGCCAGGGACCGAAAACTCCACGTCGCAGATCAGAAATCCGCCGCCTTTTCTTCCGCCTTCGCGTGGCACAGGCTCGCGGTATTTCAGAAACTGGAAAACAGGCGAGCCATCCGGACCTATGCGGAACCTGGGTGCGGCTGCTACCAGATAAAAAATAAAAGGTGATTCATCGTCTCCATAGGCAACTACGTCATCTATGCCGGGAATGCGTTGTTCTTTCATCCACGCGATCATTTTCCTACCTCCAAAAAGCTAGTTAAATTTTGATTTCAGGATTGGCGGTTTCTACGAAAGGATGTTCAGTTTCAGTTCCGTCGCTACTTGTTTCCTGCCATCTGTACTTAATGACGCCATCCAGAGCTGATTCCCTAGAAGTCACGAACCAAATATCATTCCAATCGCCATAATTCCAGTTGATGTTGTGATCGTCTTCTGTTCCGTTATGGCTGGGGCGGTATTTGGCCTGAAGCTTCACCCGCTGCGCGCCGCTTTGCTTGCACGCGCTGCCGTCAAAAAGCACTTTGCAGAACCCCAGATGCTCCGGTTGCAGTACCACCGGATCGGCGTCAGCATTCACTTTCGACTCGTATACAGGCCCGCCATCCGTGTAGCTGGTCTTGACCGTGACCGGCTTGCCTGTTTCCACTTTCAGCGAGACCGGATCGAATGCAGGAGGCCGGAATGCCGCCTGTGCGTTGCCGCAGCAGACCTGCACCATGGCGACAGAAAAATCTTTAAGGTCGAATCCGATTTTGAAAGTGCGGGCGGTGCTTGCTTGCGCAGCCGTCAACTTCACCGGTGAAACGGTGAAGTTCGCCATCCTGCTGCCGGTAAACCATTCGCCCACGTCGGCTTCGCGTGCCAGCTTGATGGTCCTGGGTTCATCCAGGCGTGCCGATGCATCAAGTTGAGCGGCATCTAAAGCCGCGTCAGTGCCCGCAAGCATCCGCTGGAGCACGTTGGCAGCCTGGCGTTTGGCCGCATCTACCGTGCGGGTGCGCAAATCTTCAGACACCTCATCGCCGGATACGGCGAGCTGGATTCTGCCATCACTCAGCGCCGATTCAATCTGTGCGCGGCAGGCATCAACATCAGAGCTGGGATCGAGCTGCTCCAGGTCATTCCGCACGTCGCCGGAAATGGTTGCCGTACAGGTCGCGCGTAACTCCGTTGAAGCTTCATAACGCACCTTCAGGACTTGCCGCTGCCCGGTAATGGCCAGCCTTGCCTGTCCGTAGCGGTCACCCTGAAGGGTGAGATTGAAGAGCGCAGTAAAAGGCAGGTAATTCGAGGAAGAAGCAGTGGCCAACTCCGTGGAGCTGCCATCAGGCATGGTAAGCAGAAGCCGGACTGCCTCTACTGCAACCGGCTCGATGCGCAGTTGCAGAGGCGGATCGATTTCCGGGAACTTGTTGCGCAGGTGCTGCTCGACTGTCTGCATCTGTTCTGAAGTAATGTTCCAGTGCACGCCAAGCTGGAGAATGCCCATTGCATCCGTGCCGATGATGTTTGCCGCTGGAGCGCCGGAAGGCAGAAGTTCCGGGGAAGGACTCCCCGGAACCAGGAAGAACATAGATGGATCGTCCGCGCTCTGCCGGTACTGAATGCCCTGAAATTCGCCGGTCATGATGAAACTCCTGCATTGGCGGCCTGCTCACTGGCCGCCGCCTGCAACACCAGCGGCTCAAAGGGTGAGAGCACCTGGGACCAGGGATTTGGCTTGGCCGCGTCATCGCTGTGCAGGCGGTAGCGGTAGCCGGACGTAAACGGCGAAGAAGCAAACCAGTTGAACTTGCGCGCCGGCGTCTCGGGCGTCATGAAGACGACAGAAATGCTTGCAGGCGCACTTCCCTCAGGCAACAGATCGACGGCCAGCAGCTTCGCTCCAGGAGAAAAATCGCAGCGGACATCGAGCGACTGAGGACCGTACTCACGGAACGACGTGAGGTCCAAATGCGCTGGACGAAACGGCAGCGGTCCCAGTTTCAGTACCCGCGTGCCATCCTTTGACCGGAACTCAAACTCAAGCGTGGCGGAAGCATCTTTAGGCACTGCCAGCGTGAGAGGCGGCTGCCCTGCGCCCAGCGTGAACGAACTTTGCGCGTCGTCATGGCGCAAGGTACAGGTGAGCGGTCCAATGGCCAGCAAACGGTCGGATGCATCGATGGTGGCGAAGCTGAGCGGAAAATCATCCGCATGCAGGGTGAGCCGGTCGCCTTCCTGCGGCTTTTCATCTCCAACCAGCCGCTGCACGCCGGTTGAATCCTCGTACATCACGAATGTCTGGGAGGTGTAAGCCAGCTTTTCTTTGGGTGACAGTTGCACCAGGGCTGAGCCGGAATCCTGTGGCTCCTGGAATTCCACGGTGCGGTTGATCTGCTGAGGGCGAAATGGAAGCTTGGGAGGCACTTTCACGTCAACTCCCAAGGCCACAATTCCCTGGCGGCGTGAAGGCAGATTGGCAGTAACAGCCATGGAGATAACGCCGGTCTGCAACTTCGGCACTTTGTCCAGCGATACAAGTGAATCAATTCCCTGCTCAACGGCCAGGGCCCTGGCCGCTGCCAGCGGATCGAAATTCAAGGAGACCATCCGCGCGGTAGCAGTAGGCTCGTTCATGTCCCACAGGAATTCACCACTATCAAACTGATCGCCGGAAGGCAGCACCCAGGCCGGCTGTTCATCTGGTTTTTGCGGGATCCTGAAAGTAGCCATGCGCGCGCGCACGTGGTCAGCCATGCAGTTTGCAAACAAAGCAGAGGAGATTCCCTCGCGGCTGCCTTCGACTTTCCAGGGCACGTCACTGGACTCAGCGAGGAATGCGGCCACAATAGCCGGGCGCGAAGTTTTGCCGTTTTTGTCAGCTTTGGAAAGCAGGTAGCGAACAAGTTTTGCCGGATCGAAACGCACATGCAGCGGCAGCCGCGGCGCTACTCCCCAGAATTCCAGGTGCGCCGTCGCGCGCAACGGAGCGGTGTTTGCGCCCAGCATGTCTTTTACCAGCAGCGCCGCGTCAACATCGAGACGGGTGAGAAAGCGCGCCAGTCCAAGCCCCTGGAAGTTGATGGGCACTGGCTGGAACAGGCTTGCCGGGGCATGGCTCAAGCCGCCAACCGGAAAAATCGTGACTACACCTTCGCGAAAAACTGCCTGCTCCAGTACTGCGCCAGCCTGGCGTTCACGCACCGCAGCCAGTCCCTTTTCCATGGAGAAGACCGGTTGCAGGCGGAAATCCAGCGTGCCGTAGGGAGCAGGCGGAAGCATGGGATTCTCAGGACGCACGATTGACAGGTGGAAGTCGCGCGATCCATCCTCCCGCCGCGCAATCTCCAATCCGGTGGGCAGCAGGGTGTAGGTGTTCCGGTCTGCCTGAAACGGGGCGAGGACCGAAACACCATCCGCCTGAAGCGTCGACTGAAAGTCGGGCATGTCTTCAAACATCATGTCGATCACCGCGTTGTGACGTAGAGGACGGTTGTGGTTTCCGGAGCGCGCCAGTCTGAATCACGCACCTGCTCTCCGTTGGTACGGACCAGGGTGCGCTTGTAGCGGTATGCGCCCGCATCAGGCTTGCGCAGGACGTAATCCGACACTGAATGCGGCAGGTCTATTTTGGTTTCCAGCTTGCCGGAGTTCAGTTCGGCGGAGACCCCACTCTCGAAATCCACGACCACGGAGACGACTTGCGAGTCAGCATCATCTTTGGGAGCTGCAAAAGTCGATGCCGTGGTCTTCACCGTGATGGTGGTGAGATAACTGTCAGTGGTGTTGGGGTCAAGTATCTCTTTCCAGATCGCGTCACGGTCAGGAGCAGCGCGAACGCCGCTCAGGTCGTACTCCACGTGTACAGGCGCGCCCGCCGTTACCTGGTCTGCGGGACGGACGGTGAAGGTGATCTGCTCTCCGGGGCCGACCTGCACCGGTTGCGAGAGATCAAGCCCATCGATGACTGCGGCAAGCCTTTCCTGATCGCGTACCAAAGTGGCGGTAAGCGAGGAAATCTCTACCGGGCTTTCAATGATGTTCTGGAGAGTGGCTTGTACGCCCTGCTCCATGGGGACGCTCGCCGCAGGCTTCTTCTTTTTCTTGTCTTTGTCCTTGTCCTTGTCTTTCTTGGCGTGGTGCAGCAGCTTCCCGGCGACCCCGCCGAGAATGTCCGTCACCGCGCCTTTCACGTCGCCAGTGATCGCATCCCCAATAGCGCTGGTGACTGAGTCAGTCATCGAAGGGCCATCCTGTCCCGCTGAGCTTCCATCGGCTGAAGCTCCGGGAGTGAGAGGCTGCTCGGAATAAGCCAGCACGTCTCCGGCAAGATCGCCCAGCCGCGCGGCAAATGGAATCTCCTCGCCGGCATCCGCGCCCAGGTCTACATCCACCGCGCCGGTCAGGACCACAGATGAGCTGCTGAAGAGCGCGTCATACAGTGATTGAAATTTCGGCACCGCCAGCGTGAGGGAGTCGGAAATGCCGCTGCGCAAGTCCACGGCTGCCTTGTCACGCAATTCGAAAGGCCCTTTGCTGGAATCACAGCCCGGGTACGCCATCTTGAAATGCGTTTTCTCCGGCGCGCTGAGCAGGGGTTCAAACTGAATGTCAGCATCTTTGGGCAGCGAGTCCTTGGCTTTGGTTTTCAATTTCTGGGCGGCATCCTGCAATCTTTGCGGACTCGCGTATGGAACGCCCACAAACGAGAACGTAGCCTGCAGGTCATCCACCGAGGCCGCCTGGCCGAAGCGCACGGACATGAGCGGCTCATGCGCGCCATCAGGCCGGCGCGTCACCTTGAAAGAGTCCGGCATGTAATACATGACGGCAGGGCGCGCAGGGTCCTGATAATAGGTGTGGCTGCGTCCGTCAGTCCATGGCACCTGATAGCGGGTGAGCTGGAGAGTCTCGCCAGTAGACGCCGGGGTTACGCCCTTGAAAATGTAGCTGTGCAGATCAGGCGAAAAAACAAAGGGGCGCGGATCAACTGCCTGCTCCACCACGCGGTCAGCCTGCCGGTAAAGCGGAACTGCCGGTTGCGAAGGTTGTGGAGGTTGAGGCTGCGGGATGCGCGCCAGGATGCCAATGGGCATGGCCACGGCCTGCGGAACAGGCACAGCCACGGTGATGGCGCGGCGCACCAGCAGCGCGGTTGCGAATGTGCGGTCACGCAATGCCTGGTAGAGCGAGTCGCGCTGTTGTAGCGAAGTGAGGCGCAATTTCGCTTCCAGCACGCCGTCTTTGATTCCTACTTCCTGGAATGCAAGTTCTTCCTGCGCACCAGCCTGGTTGCCAATCATCTGGCTGTAACGCGCCAGCACCGCTACGTGATGGTCGATCTCCTGGGCTGATGCCGCTGCCGTGGCCAGCGAGGGCGCGGCAGATTTGGTCAGGCGCACCACAAAGGACCAGCCGGAATTATCGTGCTTGAATGAAACCTGGTAATGCTCGTGGTCTGAAGCCAGAGCGTAACGCGGCAGGTAGTACTTTTTCGCCGGCTGGGCAGGATCTTCAAAAAGCATCTCATCGGTCACGTCAAACGCCGGAGCGATGGGCGCTTTCATCTTGTCACGCGGCTCGCCCGCGGCCGCTGGACGAAGATTGATGATGTTGTTGACGAAATGCGGGTCAATGAAGCGCAAATTATTGATCGCAGGCGTCGTCTGGGGGTGTAACTGGGGCACGGCGGTCATCACCACCGGCGTTTTCGCAGGCGCGGCCGCGGTCCCAGTGGCCGCGGGAGTTACAGGCTTTGCGGGCGTCTGCAGGCGCGGTGGCGGTGGCGGTATGACTACCGTGTGCGCTGGTGTTGTTGCAAAAACCGGGGGCTTTGCAGGCGTGGCCTGCGGATGCGATGCAGCAGGTGCGGTGGTGTGCACTGGCGTGGCTGGCTTTGCCGGCGTAACTGCGGGCTTGATTACGGGAGCAATCCAAGGCTTGGCCAGAGAAGGTGTAACCGGTGCAGGCTGCTTCCCTTTCGCCGGAGCAGCCGGGACTTTGGCGGCAGGCACAAATACCGGCACCGCAACCCGCGTGGCAGGTTGGGCCATGGGCGCTGGCTTGGGTTGAGGTCTTGCGGGTGTGGCTGGCTTGGCCACTGCTACAGGCTTTGCAGGAACCGGCTTGGATGGCGGCTTAGGCATAATTCTCTCCCCTTCTTATGTCGTCTGAATCGTTGCAATTTGTTGTGCTTATTGGCTTTGCGCACCAGACCGTAATGGTCCGTGCAATCAGGCAAGCACGCGCGCGGCAGACTCACTCGTGGATTCCGTCGTCAACCTGTATGGACGCAAGCTGAGTACGTTTCCCTAAACTGTTGCTGCTCTTTTTGGGAATGTAAGGAATCAGGCGGGGAATTCCCGAAATGCGAATTTAATCAACGTCAGCAGCGCTAAAGGCGCAATGGAACCCAAGTTGTTGTCTTTTCATTGTTTGCTACCTTTGCGTCGTTCGCGTCCTTGGGTTCATCCGGCTGCATCGTTTTAAGACACCGAGTGCATCTCACTTCCAGATGCGGTTTATTCCTTATCCTGTGCCCACGATTGGAACGGCAGCGGTGTTGCTGCTGGGCTGGCTCATCACTGCCGCCGGACACAAGATTGTTGCTGCCCACACGCAAGACCCAAAGGAGCACTACCGCCGCCATCGCCTGCTGAATACAGCAGTGCTGGTTTTAGGAGCGGTGGCCATTGTCGGCCTGTGGTCGAAGGCGCTCCCGCATACCAGCACCTTCCTGGGCTTGATCGGCGCAGGTTTGGCGATCGCACTGCGCGAACCACTGCTCAGCATTGCCGGACGCCTTGCCGTTTTTGCCGGGCACATGTATTCCGTGGGCGACCGCATCGAGATCAACAAGATGAGCGGCGACGTAATCGATATCGGCTTCTTCTACACGCGCATGATGGAGATCGGCAACTGGGTCAAGGGCGACCAGTACAGCGGCCGTATTATTCAGTTCGCCAACGCGCAAATCTTCGGAACAGCGGTTTTCAATTACACCCAGAATTTCTCCTACATCTGGGATGAAATTAAGCTGCCCATCACCTATGCCAGTTCCAGCACCATGGACCTGACCGTACATGAGCCGGGTAAAGCGGCCTGAGTGGAATGGGTAAGTAGGTAAGTTGGTAAATGGGCATTGAAACCCAGCAACGACTATTTTCTTAATCCTGTCATCGCCCAGATCCCCAGCAGCGGCCCGATGGCCATGCTGGCCAGTGCCCACTGCCAGCCAAAATGCTGGGCAATAGCGGCCATTGCGCGAATGGAGATTGCGGTGAGCAGGAACCCCAGCGCAGTCTGAAGCGTCAGGGCCGTGCCCACGTAACTCTTCTCCGCCACTTCGCTGATGATGGCGGAAAACTGGGCTGAATCGGCAATAATGGCAATCCCCCAGACCAGCGCTACCAGCAAGAGCAGCAGTGGCTGATGAAATACCAGCGCTCCCAATACACAACAGGCGGCGCTCACCGCCATGGCAATAATCGTGACCTTGGCCCGCTGGGCAATTTTCTGCGACTCGGTTGCAGTCTGCAGGCGGTCACTGGCCGATCCCGCCCAGACACAGCCAATCGCGCCTATGGCAATCACCAGTGTGGTGCCCGCTTCGGATTGTGCCCTGGTCCAGCGGCTGGCCGAAGCGAGAATTACCGCGATCCAGCCCCACATGGAATAGAGTTCCCACATGTGCCCGAGATAGCCGAAGTTGGCCAGGCGCAAACGGCGATTGCGTGCAATCTCAAAAATCTGGGAGATATGGAGGCGTGATTGAGGCATGGCATAGGGGCCTTCATGCACTGCCAAGCCAACAATCATCGCAGCTACCACGGCAAACCCGCTGCCCGCCAGCACGACGCCGCGCCAGGGAATGCTGCCGATGGAGTTCACTCCATGCGGGAGGGCTGAACCCACGGAGAGCGCGCCGATCATAATGCCCAACGCCAGGCCGCGCCCGCGCTGAAACCATCCGGCAATGATCTTCATTCCGGTGGGATAGACGCCGGCAAGGAAGAATCCTGTGGCCCCGCGCAGAATGATGGCAGGCAGCGGATCAGCCGCCAGAAAAGCAAAAGCCGCATTGGCGGCGGCCGCGGCAAGCGAGGAGATTATCAGCACTTTGATGGGGCTGAAAACATCCGGAATGTTGAAGACTGCGAAGGTGATCGCACCCACAGCAAACCCGACCTGCACGGCAATCGTGAGCCATGCTCCCAGGGAGATATTGGCATGCCAGATGGATGTGATCTGAGGAAGCACAGCGGTGCCTGTGAACCACAGGGACATGGCCAGCAATTCAGCAATGGAGAGCAAAAGAAGAACCCGCCGGGGGTCATCTTCCCGGCGGGCCACATTGGTTGCGGAGGCGGACACTAACTTTTCAGTTTCCTGCGCTCGCAGGATTCGACAAGCTGCGTCGGATCGATGGCTTCCCTGTCCACGTGCATCTCCACGATCTTGTCATCCTTATCAATGAGGAAGGTGACGCGCCGGGCTGCCTTATATTGCGGATTGTAGATGCCGATCTGCTTGGTAAGATCGCCACCCCAGTCGCTCAGGATGGGGAATTTGAAACCTTCTTTTTCCGACCAGGCTTTGTTGCTGAAGGGGCTGTCCATACTTACACCCAGAACCTGGGTGTCTGCAGCTTCCAGTTTTTCGAAATTCTTCTGGAAGTTCTGCATTTCGAGCGTTCAACCACCGGTGAAGGCAAACACCACAAACGCCAGTGCGACGTTCTTTTTGCCTTTAAAATCGTGGAGTGAAACCTTCTTCGTGTCTGGACCTAACAGAGTGAAATCAGGAAACGTATCTCCAACTTTCAAGTTCGGCTCCGGTTGGGGTGGTGGGGCCTGTTTCTTCTCGCCCTGTGCCCAGAGCTGGCCTGCCCGCGGCACAGCCATCAGGAAAATAGATAACAACAAGAGGACAGCAGTTCTTCGACGCATGAAATTCCTCCGAAGTAAGCCTACAAGTTCAGGTTTCTAAGGTCAAATCAGTATCCGGTTTCTTTAACCGCAAAGGAAGCGAAGGACGCGAAGGTAGCGAAAGCAAAATCTTGAACTCGCGATGCGAAAACCCTCTTTCTTACCTTGGCGTCCTTTGCGTACTTTGCGGTTAAATTCTTCGATACTTTGTCATTTATACAAAAGATATTTGCTGCGGAGTTCTTTGAACCTGTCCAGTTCCTCGCGCCAGCCTTCGGCGATGCTGCGGGGATCTTCATCGGCCACGATTGCGTCATACACCTGGCGGTTGGCCAGCAGGTTGGCCATTTTCTCGACCTGCCAGTTGGCGGCATAAAGCTTGTGCAGCGCCGACGCAAGTTCAATGCCCATCTCAGGAGAATCGAGCACACTGCGTTCGGTAATCACTACGTTCACTCCGCCGCAATGCTGGTTTGCGTAAGGGCCGCTGCTGGGAGTGAAGCTCACTGGAACAAAGCGTACTCCTGCGATCAAGCGCGCATTGAGATAGTCGGCAAAGATACGTCCGTCGATCCAGGGAGCGCCAACCACTTCGAATGGCGTATCTGTTCCGCGACCCACAGAGATGTTCGTTCCCTCGATGACAGCCACCCCGGGATACAGCATGGCCTCATTGAACGAGCGCAGGTTGGGTGAAGGACCGACCCACGTAACTCCGGTGGAATCGAACCAGTCGCCACGCTGCCACCCCTGCATGGGAATGACGCGTAATTGTGCCCCAATTTTGCGCTCGCCGTTGAAATACTGGCCCAACTCTCCCAGCGTCATACCGTGGCGTACCGGCAGCGGATAGTAATTCGTGAAAAGCTTGAAACTGGCTTGCGAAATTGGTCCCTGCACGAATGATCCGGTGATGGGATCAGGACGATCCAGCACCACAACTTCAATTCCAGCCTGCGCGGCCGCTTCCAGCAGATACCCCAGTGTGGTTGGATAGGTATAAAAGCGGCTTCCGGCATCCTGAATGTCCATAATGACTGCGTCGAGCTTTTTCAACTCTTCCACGGGCGGACGCTTCTTCGCGTCGGTGCTGCCATACAAGCTGATCACTGGAATGCCGGTTGCGGTATCCACGGTGTTCTCAACATTGGTAGTATCGGCGGCACCAAAGATTCCGTGCTCCGGGCTGAAGATAGTGGCGAGTTTAGTTCCCGGTGCAGACGCAAGCACGTCGATGGTGCGGCGGCCCTGGGCATCGAGGCCGGTCTGGTTGGTAAGCAGGCCTACGGTAATCTGGTCCCGTCCGCGCTTCAGCGAAGCGAAGTTGTCTTTCTCCAGAACGTCAATGCCGGTAAGCACGTGTCCATTGCGGGCGTCGAGCCGTCGCGCCGAAGATTGCGTTTCGTTGTAACCGGTGATGGTCAGCAGCTTGTCGCGAGCGGCATCGGTCACTTTCAGGTTGAGCACCGAAGCCACGGCATTCGCCACCCGCGCGCGTAAAGAGACAGTCGGCGGACTGGCGGGGCGCGGACGCACGGTGTTGGTCAGCAGAATGATGTAGGTATTGGTATAAGGATCGATCCACAGCGATGTGCCGGTGAAACCCGTGTGTCCAAACGAACCGACCGGCAGCAGTGCGCCGCGATTGCTGGAAAGCCAGGAATCGATGTCCCAGCCAAGGCCGCGCAGATCAGGTGAATTGGGCGGCTGCTGCGGTGTGGTCATCTTCTCGATTAGGTCAGGCGTCAGAATCTTGTCGCGATCAATCAGCGCCTGCGCGTACAGGGCCAGATCGCCTGCCGTGGAGAAGACACCCGCGTGCCCGGCAACTCCGCCCATGCGCTCAGCGGTGGGATCATGGACAAAGCCGCGCAGCACCCGGCGATTATCGATGGCCAGTGTGGCCGCAATTTTCGATTGCCACTGCGCAGGAGGCAGAAACGCCGTGTGCTTCATGCCCAGCGGCTGGAAGATATGCGCGTCAGCATATTTCTCCAGTCCCATACCGGAGACGCGCTGCACCAGTTCGCCGAGCACGATGAAATTGATGTCGCTATAGACAAACTGCGCTCCGGGGGGTGCTTGTGGCCGCTCGGCGCTGGCGCGGCGAAAAGCCTCGTCCTGGCCCTGCCAGGGAATGTTCAAATCCAGATCAGGACGCAGGCCGGAATAGTGCGTCAGCAGGTTGCGTACCGTGATCGATTGTTTTCCATTGGCGGCAAATTCAGGAATGTAGTGCGCAACCGGGTCGTTGATCCGCACCTGCCCAAGTTGCACCAGACGCATCACGCTGGGAGTGGTAGCCACTACCTTGGTGAGCGAGGCCAGATCAAAGATGGTGTCCACGGTCATCGGCTCCGGGTGCGGACCCGCCCCGCGCAGCCCAAAAGCAGCCTGGTGAACGATCTTGCCTTCATGCCCTATCAGCAGAACTGCTCCGGTAATCCCCTGGTCATTGACCTCCTGCCGGATGATGGCATCCACCGGGCTGAACTCGGATGCGGGCACGACCGGGGTTGCGGCTGACCTGGATTTCTTCGTGGATTTTTTCTTCTTCTGTTGGGCTAATGCCGGAAATGCGAGGGCAAAGATAAGAAGAGCTGTAAGAACAATGAATAGCTTGCGGGTGGATGTCATCTGTGTCTCTGAGTGTGTGACAAGGCGAGATTAAAAGCAAGATAGCTTGTAGCTGCTAGCCATTAGCTTCTAGCCTTTTTAGCTTCCTTTGTGTCCTCAGCGTTCCTTTGCGGGTACATGATAACCAGTATCTGGTTCTCCGATGACCCGATTCCCCGATGACCCGATTTATTTGTTGTCTTTCTTCTCGTCGCTCTGGTCTTCGTCTTTGTCTTCCTTCTTGATCCACGGTTCTTTCTTCAGCAGGGGGAGCAGGCTGTTGTAATCATCAGTCCATAAAGGAACCTCCTGCGGCATCTTGATCGGTTCCTGAGCCTCGATGACATTGGCCTCAGCGAGGAACCGTAGATTCTTCGTGACCAGCACCCAGTCTGAGCTGTATTCGCCCTTCTCGAGGTCTTCCGGCGAAATTACGAGCACCGCCGAGAGGCCCGCATGCTCGGCCTGCTTCTGCACCTCCGGCGCAAGCTCCAGGAATTGATTGGACACATGAATGGCCAGTATTCCATCCGGCTGCAAGTGGCGCTGGTAGAGTTCGATGGCCTGGGTGGTCAGCAGATGAACGGGAATGGCGTCACCGGAAAAGGCATCCACTACCAGAACGTCATAGCCCTGCGGAGGCTCGTCAGCCAGTGAGAGGCGCGCATCACCCTGAACAATATCAATGTGTGCCTGCGATTCCTTGAGGTAAGTAAAGACGTTCCGGGCTATGGGCTCCACCTGCGGATTGATCTCATAGAAGCGGAAGACGTCTCCTTTGCGTCCGTAGGCCGCCAGCGTGCCCGTGCCCAGCCCAATCATGCCTACGCGGCGCGGGTGCTTGTCGCAGCAGAGATCCATTGCCAGTCCTACACCGGAATTGTGGGCGTAGTAGGAAGTGGGCCACATGCGCAGATCTTTGGAGTAAATCTGCAGGCCGTGCTCAATGGTGCCGTGGTACAGGGTGCGCTGCATGTAGCCGCCTTCACGGACGGTCTGCGTAATGCTCAAAGTTCCATAGAAGCTGCGCATCTGCGCAATACTGTCCAGCCGGTCTGTTCTTATCTGGTGGACGGCCAGCCACACCACAGCCGCAGTACCCGGAACCCAGAAGATGCGCCACAGGATGTGCTGCCGCCAGCTCACCACAAATGCCAGCACAGCCGCAAAGGGCAGCCCGTAATAAAGCTCATAGTTCCCGGAGAAGATCAGCGGCGCAAGCACCCCGACGAAGGTTGCGCCAATTGCGCCTCCGGCGGCAATCATCAGGTAAAACGAGGTGGCATAGCGCGGCGAGGGGCGGAGCCGATGCAACTCCGCATGGCAGTAGAGGCAGATGATGAACAATGCCACGCAGAAAACTAGGATGGAAAGTTTGAATGAGAGCCTCGATTCAGCCCTGTACAGAATGAAGCCTATACCCCCCAGAGCGATGGCCAGCAGCAGCGACATCAGCCAGCGGGGACGAAACCGGTCTCCGCTGAAGGCCACAATAAAGCTAAGCAGGTACGCGATCAGCGGGATGATCCACAATAACGGTATGGCGGCCACATTCTGGCTCAGGTGGTTGGTCATGGCGGAAAGCATCAGCGACCCGCAGGCAGCCAGCAGCAGCCACAAGGTGCGGTCGCCCACTGCCGGGCGTGGCTCCTGCTCCAGCACAGCAGCAGCGGAAGCAGATGATGTAGAAATATTGAAATTTCGAAGCCGCAGAGCAATGAGAGCAGAAACCAGCAGAAGCAGCAGAAAGCCTGCACCCCAGGCCAGCGCCTGAGTCCGAAGACTGAAGTTCGGCTCTACCAGCCACGGATAAATGATGAGCGCCAGCATGGAACCGAAATTCGATAAGGCAAACAGCCGGTATGGCTGTCCGCTTTTGTTAGAGGATGCCGCCAATTCACGCGCATACCAGGCTTGCAGGAGCGGACTGGTGGCGGAGAGCGCCAGAAACGGCAGTCCAACCAGCGTGGTCAGCAGCCAGAGGACACTCACAATCGGATGAGCCGGAGTGGCACGCAGGTCTGGATTTACGCTGCGCCAAACCTGCACCAGAGAGAGGGCCAGCAGGGCGGTATAGACGATCCCCTGCGCTACGGCGCGGGTGCGCGTGGCCAGGGCATGGGCGCAGAAATATCCCAGAAGCAGAGCTGTCTGAAAAAAGACCAGGCAGGTGGTCCAGACGGCCGCTGACCCTCCTAACAGAGGCAACAGCCGCTTGCCTGCCATGGGCTCAGCCAGAAAAAGCAGGCAACTGCTCAGGAAAATGGCGACTGCATATAAAGTTTTCGGGAAAAACATGAGCAGAAGAAGATAACATGAGGCAGCTTTTGGCTTCTGGGTTTGGGGATTGGGGATTGGGTTGGGGTTTCTTCTGCGTTTTCCCTTTTGGTACTTGCTTCCTTTGCGTCCTTGGCGTCCTTTGCGGTTAATCTGCTTTGATGACGTAACCAGTACTAAGCTTCCTCAGAGAAATTCCTCAAGTTTTTTCTGGGTGTTCAACACAAGCGGGTAAAGATTTTCTATAATTTTGTTTAGACGCGAACTGCCGTCGCGTATAGATCAGGAGTCAATAAAGCAGTATGGCAAGCAAAAGCACAGGTACCCCCCGCAAGAGCGCAAAGAAATCCACCTCGCAGCCTATTCCAATTAACAGTGCGACGACCGGCGCTGCCGGAAACGGAGCTGTTCCCGAGCACACATCTGCCAAGCAGGGCCATCACGGCATGGAAGAGGAAATCCGGCGCCGCGCTTATGAGTTGTATGAACAACGCGGCCGGCATGAAGGGTCGCATGAGGAAGACTGGTCGCGTGCCGAGGAAGAAATCCGCTCGAAGTATCAGAGGGAAAAGAGCGCTTAGGGCGAATGCGACAAGTTCTGCTGCTGGATGATAACCCCGCTCAGTTGACCATCCGGGAAATGGTTCTGCGCAAGGCCGGGATTGATTGCCATGTCGCCACTAACGCGAATGGCGCTCTCGCCCTGTTGAGCAGCGACCCCGGAAGGGAGAAGATCGGGGCTGTGATTACCGACCATTTGATGCCGGGCATGGATGGTGTAGAATTCGTAAGGCAGTTGCGGTCATTTAATCCGGAAATACCGGTGATTGTTATCAGTGGTTTGCCAGACGCAGACCAGGAATATCAAGGACTTAACGTCATTTTTCGGCTCAAACCCTGTGAGCCTGACGACCTTATCAACTTAGTTAGAACTACGTTAAATGATCCTCGCTGTCGGGCTTCTGCCTGATAGATTCATTGCACTGGGTCTGAAAGAATATTATCCTTCCAACGCCATGCCATTAATCGGGAGTTTTGCTCTTCTGTTCGCCCTGGTGCTGGCCGCCTACTGTCTGGTGGCAGGCACTATTGCACTCATTTTTAAGGAACACCCCGCCAGCCATGCTCTGGGCGAAACCGCCCGCCGGGCCGGCATGGCAACTTTCCTCTGTACCGGGATGGCGGCGTTTGCGCTGGTCTGGGCCGCGCTGAATAACGATTTCTCGCTGGCTTACATCCTGCACCATACCAACCGGGCGCTTCCCACTCCGTACAAGCTGGCGGCCCTTTGGTCAGGGCAGGAAGGCTCGCTGCTTTTCTGGGCCCTGCTGCTGTCGGCTTATGGCTTTGTCCTGCGCCTGCGCCACAAGGTGGATACCAAACTGGTGGCGCATGCTTCGGTGATCCTGGCCGGCATCCAGGTTTTCTTCCTTGCGGTGACCAATATTTCCGGCAATCCCTTCGGGATCATGGACCGTGTGTCCGCTGACGGCAATGGCCTGAACCCGCTGCTGCAGTATCCGGAGATGGTGATTCATCCCCCCATGCTGTACCTGGGATATGTGGGCTTCTCGGTTCCGTTTGCGTTCGCTTTGGCCGCGCTGATCATGAAATATCCGGGTGAAAAATGGATTCAGATCACCCGCCGCTGGACCATGGTCACCTGGCTCTTCCTGACCTGCGGTGTTTTCCTGGGCTCACACTGGGCCTATTCAGTTCTCGGCTGGGGCGGTTACTGGGGCTGGGACCCGGTAGAAAATGCTTCGCTGCTGCCGTGGCTGAGCGGCACCGCTTTCCTGCACTCGGTGATGATGCAGGAAAAACGCGGCATGATGAAGACCTGGAACATCTGGCTGATTTTCGTCACGTTCCTGCTTTCGATCCTGGGCACTTTCCTCACCCGCAGCGGCGTGGTGGCCTCGGTACATGCTTTTGCGCAATCCAGTATCGGCGCATGGTTCATCTGCATGCTGATCATCAGCTTGGCCGTTTGCCTGTTCTTCTATGTGAAAAACCGTGATCATCTTGACGCGGAAAACAAGCTTGAATCCCTGGTATCACGCGAATCCAGCTTCCTCTTCAATAATCTGGTATTCCTGGCCGCTTGCTTCGCGGTGCTTTGGGGAACTCTCTTC
The DNA here is from genome assembly GCA_003223515.1 of Candidatus Angelobacter sp. Gp1-AA117. Classification (GTDB taxonomy): domain Bacteria; phylum Acidobacteriota; class Terriglobia; order Terriglobales; family Acidobacteriaceae; genus Angelobacter. The sequence continues at coordinate 68,467 of QHVI01000050.1, read as the reverse complement.
CCCATTCTTTCGGAGTGGGTGCAGGGGCATAAAATCAGCGTCGGCCCGCCTTTCTATAACAAAGTAATGATTCCAATCGGGCTCTTCCTGCTTTTCCTTACCGGAGTAGGACCATTACTGGCGTGGCGCAGCACTTCTCTGGCGAGTCTCAGGCGTAACTTTGCGATCCCCGCAGGCTTCGCCGTCCTGACTTCCATCGTTTTGATGATTTTTGGATTGCGTCCGTGGGTGCTGCAGGCAGACGGGAGCTATCTCTATGCAGCCCCGGACCAATACAGCCTGATACAAGCATTCAGGGCGACCCTTCCATTTCTAACCAAGGTTCGCGATATTATCGGCGGCCTCATAGCCCTGTTCCCGGAGTTCCTGCTCAAGAAGATTCCGTGGCTTGGTCACGCATCCTTCCTTTCGCTGGTATCGTTTGCGGTGGGCGCTTTCGTGGTGGCTACAATCCTGCTGGAGTTCATCCGTGGCGGGCGCGTTCTGCAAAGCAAACTCCAGACCAACATCTTTGGCGGCATGTATCACCTCACGCGGCGTAATACCCGGCGCTACGGCGGATACCTTGTTCACTTCGGCGTGGTTCTGGTGATGATCGGGTTTGCCGGTCTGGCCTTCAATCAGGAGAAAGAGCAGGAGGTAGGCCTGAACGAGAAGTTGCAGATTGGCAGCTACACGCTGGTGGGGCAGAAGTATACCGAAGACGACACCGCCAATGCCCGCTCCTACATGGCCATCCTGGATGTTTATAAGAACGGTAAGTTCCTGGGCACCATGTACCCGGAAAAGCGTATTTACAAGGCCAGTGAGCAGCCCGATACAATTGTGGCCAACCGCTCCACGTTGAAGGAAGATCTTTATGTAATCTTCGCCGGATTCAATAAAGACACTGACAAGCCAATTATCAAAGCCTTCGTCAATCCACTGGTAGCATGGCTTTGGATCGGCGCTCTTGTGATGGTGGCCGGAACGGGTGTGGCGCTGGTGCCTAATGCTGCGCAGATCAAGGTGCCTGCCATGGTGCCTGTAGCCAAGGTAGCTCTGGATGAAAAATCCATGCAGCCGGTAGGAGCGGGCAAGTGAAACGTATTATCTCCGCTCTGCTGCTTTGCTCTGTCCTGTTGCTGCTGATCGGGGCGGCCAATGATCACCGTTACAACGATCTGGGCACAAAGATTCAGTGCGCCTGCGGATGCAATCAGGCATTGGTCAAGTGCAATCACGTAGGTTGCACCTACTCCGATCGCATGATCGGAGAGCTCAAGTCCACTCTCGCCCAATATCCGAACGATGAAGATGTTCTGAACTGGTTCCGCAACAACTATGGCATCACCATTGTCATTGCGCCTGCGACTCATGGCTTCGAAGGAACCATCTGGTGGGTGCCCCCGGTGCTGTGCTTCTTTGTGCTGCTGCTGGTGATCGTGCTGATCAGGCATTGGAGAAAACGGGCAGAGCTTGCGCCTGTGACTGGTGTTGACCCCAGCCTTGACGCCTACCGGGCCCGCGCACGACAGGAGACCGAGTTGTGAACCTGAACCTTGACATTCTTATCTACATCTTTTCCGGCCTGTTTGCGCTGGGCATCTTCGTCTTCGTCTTTTATCCCGGTGAAGAGACCGCCCAAACCGAAGACAAGACCCGCCTGGCTTATCTTTACGAGCGCAAAGACGTAATCTACGAGAACCTGCGCGATCTGAATTTCGAGCACAAAACCGGAAAATTTACCGAAGCCGATTTTGAAAAAATGCGCCAGAACATGGAGGCGGAAGCCGCCCGCGTGCTGGAAGAAATTGAAAAGCTGGAAGCAATCAGCGCCTGAAGGAGTATTGAAATTGACCCGCCTCAACATCCTTATTGTTGTATTAGCCTGTTCACTGGCCTCATCTGCACAGGTCTTGAAAGGCGTGGTGCAAAATGGCACCACGAAAAAACCTGCTGCCGCTGACCAGGTAATCCTGCTGAACCTGGCCCAGGGAATGCAGGAAGAACAGCGCACCAAGACCAATGCCAAAGGCGAATTCAGTTTCAAGCTTGCCGATAACAGCACGCCTCATCTGGTGCGCGTCCGGCATCAGGATGTGAACTACCACGAGCCGGCGCCGCCGGGCAAAAGCGATTTGCAAATCACCGTCTACGATTCGAGCGCCAAGGTACGCGAAGTCTCAGTCGTAGATCAATCGGAAGTGTTTGAGGTCCAGGGGGAAGCTCTTCGTGTGATTGAGTTGTTTCGGGTGAGAAATGCCTCGATTCCGCCGCTGACTCAGCCGGCATTCGAGTTCTACCTGCCGGAAGGCGCGACTGTGCAGCTTGGGCAGGCGCGCTCCGCCAATGGAATGCCGATAAAAAGCGCTCCGGTACCATTGGATAAGACCAAGTACGCCTTCAATTATCCGCTGCGGCCGGGCATGACACAGTTCGAAGTGGTGTACAGCCTGCCGTATCAGGGATCGCTGAAAATTACGCCAAAATTCGATCTGCAGCCGGAAAAATTCTTTGCCCTTACCCCACGGTCGATGAACTTTGCTGCGGCTGACGGCGCCACCTTCCACGATGAAAAGTGGTCGATTGAACCCGACTTCGATGTAGCCAGCCGTGCCACCGAGCCTGCGGGCAAACAGATTGCCTTCGAGATCAGCGGCACAGGATCACTGCCGCAAGATGATCAAGGACAACAACAACAGCAGCAGGGTAATGGGCGCGCGGAAGATAACCGTCCGGGCGGCGGCCTTGGCGTTCCCAACGAGCGGCCGAATCCTATCAGCACCGGGCAATGGGCGTTCCTGGGCGTGTTGAGCTTATTCCTGGCAGGCGGAGGAGTGCTGGTGTTTTACATGAACCAGCAGAATCCTGCGGCAGTCCAGGCGACAGGTTCTCCGATCGTCATGAATGCGCTGAAGGAAGAGATGTTCCAGCTCGAATCGGATAAAGCCCAGGGCAAAGTCACGCAGCAGGAATACAACATCGCCAAAGCTGCCCTGGACCGCACTTTGCAGCGGACGATGAAGAGGAAGAAAGGGTAAGCTGTTCCCCACGTCATCTACGCCACTTTCCTTCTCGCCTGCTTTGATCTCTTCTGCTCCCGCCGACGTTTCCGCTGGGCCATGATGCGCTTGTGCCGGGCGACCTCATCCGGACACAACATCGTTCCCCGGCATTCTTTGGTCCCGCAATAACATGGAGCATCATCTCCCGGATCCACGTCGTAGAGGTTGTAATCGTAGGTGAGTTCCTCGCCGGCCTTGATGTCGCGCGCGGCGATGATCCAGATGCGGCGGTTGATCTGATCGGTCTCGCAATTAGGATCACAGGAGTGATTTACGAACGCGGCCGTACCGAAGCCATCGATCACGGTCTTGCCATCCTGCATGCCGAAGAGATATGTTACCTCGCTATCGGCATACATTCCTTCAGTTTGCTTTTTGGTGAGACGCGGACCAGTGTATTCCAGTACACGTTCACCGGATTCGATGGGCGTAGTGGTGTAAACGCCAGCACCATGTAGAGGAGAAGATCGGACGATAAGGGCCATGCAAACGCTAGGATGTAAGTATAGCATCCAGCCTTTGGCTCTTAGCTCTTAGCTTTGTCTCTTGACGGTGAATGGTCGCCGCAGCCGAAGGTTCATGGAAGATCTTTGATGTTTCAGCGTCATCTGCGTTTATCAGCGGCAAAAAATTGCGCCTGCATACAGAGACAAAAACGCCGCCTCCCCGGGAAGCGGCGTGTTGACGCGATCGGAGAGATATCTACCGATTCGAAAGGTTCAAAGGCTGATCCAGGCGCAGCACCAGCCCGGTCTGTGCGGGCAGGTTCACGTCTTTGCCGTTGGTGGCAAGCACGTATCCGCCGCCAGCCAAGGCGCCGATTGCCAGCCCTTTCAGAGGACCACCGAAGATCAAACCGGCAACGGTGCCTACACCAGCGCCGATGCCCACATCCTTCGCAACATCTCTTCCGCGCGTACCGGATTCGACCTGGCCTTCGTTATCAGCACTCTTATTGTCCTTGCCATTCGTGCTGTGCACTGAAACCAGCGTTCCGGTAACCGGTACGGTCTGCCCATTGGGCAGCCCAACATCACGGAAGCGCAGGTTCAGCTTGCCTTTGCCGCGCAGCGCAGGCAGGGTCTTGCCCTGTTCTGATTCGCTGACTTCGCCTTCGATACGAGAGCCCGCGGGAATTACAACGTTGCCGCCATTTCCCTGCACCGGCTGATTGACGGTTGCCGTGAAGCGGTCGCCCGACTTTGAGGTCTTGCTGGACAGCGGAGTGTCGAGAGTCGCGCGAATCTCGGTTCCAGCGGCGAGATCGCCGGGGCCGCTGCTGCTCGGGCGGTTTCCAAAGCCGGAGTTGTCATTGTTCGTCTGCACGCCGGATGGATTGGCCGTCTGCGTATTGTTTGGCGTATTGTTGTTTGGCACGGTGCTCTGGTTGTAGCTGGGCTGCGCCTGCGTGTTGTTGTTCTGAGCATTGGGGTCAGTGGTCGTGGTGCTCTGGGTATTCTGGCTTCCGGAGACCGATGAGTTCTGGCCCGTGCTCGATCTGGAGGTAGTCGCGTTCTGATCCGGGTTCGTGGTTGAAGGGTTGTTGGTGTTGCTGTTCTGGGTTTGCGGGTAACTTGAACTGCTGTTGGCGTTACCGGCATTCTGGGCAAAGACCATCGCCACGGCCAGTAGCGCAAACAGAACCAGCATGGCTGCTTTGCGCATAGAGAGCTCCTCCTACTAATATTCCCAATGGGTTGAGAAGCTGCGTTCGGATCGCGGGTTGGCCCGCTGGAACTCCCTTTCTGGCGCTATTCGGCATACTCACGTATCCTCTCTCGTGGCGTATAATGCAAGAACGCACTTCCACAGGAGCCTCGAATTTGATGTCCAATAACGGGCAGTCACCAACCAAGCCTAAGGTGTTAGTGGTGGACGACGAACGGGTAATTGCAGATACTCTCGCGATTATTCTCAACCAGAATGGCTTCGATGCTTCTGCCGTTTACACAGGCAGTGCGGCAGTGGATCGTGCGCGGGAGGCCCAGCCTGATCTGATCATCAGTGACGTAATCATGCCGGACATGAACGGCATCGAAGCAGCCATCCGTATCCGCCAGATTCTGCCTGCCTGCAAGATTCTGCTGTTCTCCGGACAGGCCGCGACTGCCGACTTGCTGGAAAAAGCGCGGGCCCAGGGACACGAATTCGAAATCCTGGCTAAGCCCGTGCACCCGCAGGACTTGTTGGCGAAACTGCGGGACTGAACTCCGGACTGACCGCAAAGCACGCAAAGGGCGCCAAGATACCAAGATAAAAATAAAAAAGCCCGAGTTGCCTCAGGCCTTTGTGTTCCTTTCGTATCCTTTGTGATTACCGTGTTTGCGGCGCTTGCGAAATGGGCAGCGTGATGGGCTGGTCGAGCGCGAACTCCAGCAGCGTCTCGCTGGGAACGTGTACCTGATCGCCTTTCGTCATCACCTGGACGGCAGTTCCCGCACCCGCGCCTACTCCTGCGCCAATGGCAGCGCCCTTTCCTCCGCCGGCAATGGCGCCGATCACGGCACCCACGGCCGCGCCGCCGCCGACCTTCTTGGCGGTGTTCGTCCCTCGGGACTTTCCTGCGACTTCGTAATCTCCCGTCGAGAGTGCAACGGTTTGCCCGTTGATCACAATGCCGGTGAGCGTGAGTTTAAGTTGCGACTTGCCCTGGATGTGACCGGCTTCCTTGGCTTCTTCCAGCCGTCCATAAACATCGGCCCCCTTGGGCGCAACCAACATTTCATTCACATACAGCGGCTGCTCCAGTGACGCCTGGAACTTGTCACCCACGCGGTTCTTGCTGGAATCAATCTCATCGATCGTCCTTACCACAATGCGCGTGCCAGTGGGGGCGGTAATTTTGTTTGCTGAAGCTGAATCATAAGTCGATGTAGTTGCGGTTGTTGGGGGCGGAGCCGGATCGTTCTGGCTGGCGCGCGGCAGCAATTGAGGCTCGTTGCCCGGAGCCGGGGTGGAAACAGCGGGTGAATCGAACTTCAATGAAAGCACGTCAGATACGGCATAGTTCTGCACGCTCGATCCAACCCGCAAGCTGATCTGGGTCTCCGTGCCACCAACGTATTGTCCTTTGATCAGGCTGCCATTCTTCAGTTCCAGGGTGTCCGCCATCGCAGCGGAAGCAGCCAGGCAGGCGCTCAGCAGCAGAATCGCGTACCGCAACTTCATCATTACTTCATCTCCTTAAGATCGGCTGTCTCTTATGTATTTAGAGTGTACCTATTCAGAGTTCCCGGACACAGGAATGGATGCAAAATTATCTGCCGCAGATGTTTTAGAAACAGGCCTCCCCTTGCAGGATGAGAACCCACCCCGCGCAACTTTGTTGCGTTGACGCGCAACTTAACCTGTGCAGACGTGGTTACCCCGGTCAGGCTGGAAGGACATCCCGTGATCTAGTGTTCTGACCTGCAAGAAAATCAACTTCCTGCATTCTTTCATTGGCTGCAAGCTGGGAGGATATCCAATGAACGCCAATACTCCTCACCTTCACCCTGGAACCCTTCTATTCGCAACCTGTGCTCTCCTTTTATTCTGCCTGCTTATTACCGGCTGCGGCGGATCGCACACACCCATGGGCTGCATACAGACAGGCATAGCCATCACCCCACAGACAGCAACTGCCGATCACAATGTTGCCTCTCCTGGTAATTCTGTTCATTTCATTGCCGATGGAAAATTCACAGGATGCGTGCCTCCACCTGCCATTCTTACCAATGTGACCTGGTCAGTGACCGATACCGTGAATGTAAGTATCAGCAATGCGCCAGACCAGACTTTCGGACTGGCCACATGCAAAGGCGCCACCGCTGGAGCCACCACGGTAACGGCCACCGGCCCTCTCCCGAATGGAACCATGACCAGCGCGACCGCATCCCTGACTTGCCAATGAAGCTCTGCGCACAACTCAAACCAGAGAAACTGGTACTAAGAAGAGAGAGCAATCTTATGTGGTGCAAACGCACTTTTAATAATCTGACTTTTCTTACTGCATTGATTCTGCTTGGCTTCTGCACTTTTGGCTGTGGATCACGCAGAATTGACACAGTGAATTGCAACCCGACGGGGATCAGCGTGTCGCCTCAGAATGGAACCGCAAACCACAGCGCTCTTCCACCGGGTAATTCTGTCCACTTCAATGCCTTTGGCATGGTGCCCACAGGCTGCTCAACTAACCAATCCAATCTCACCAACGTGACATGGTCAGTCTCCGACCCGGCAACTGCGAGCATCAGCAATCTGAATGATTCAACTTTCGGCACCGCCACCTGCAATGGAGCAAGTACCAATCCGATTACGGTGACCGCTATGATGCCAGCTACGAATGGAACAAACTTGAGCGGAACTGCAACGCTCACCTGCAACTGAACGTACTTCATCCTCGCGGATTCGGGTGATTCCGGTAACCTGCTCGGATTCGAGTTGCACTCCAGCATAGAATTCTGAATCATTGGCCATGCAGAAGTAATCTATGTCTGTTGAACGCGTAGGAAAGGTGCAGCCTGATACGTATCACTATTCCAACGGAGCTAGATAATTCAAGCCATGTCTTCCTACCCACAGTTCAGCTTTCTTGACGCCAACACACAAACCTTCCCCACGTTGACGGCGGCGCAGATCGAGCGTGCCCGCCATAGCGGGAATGTGCGAAAGGTGCAGCGCGGGGAGATTCTGTTCCAGCCCGGCGATACCAACGTGCCCTTCTTCGTGCTGCTTTCCGGAAGCATGGAGATCGTACAGCCGGGATTCAGCGGCGAGCGCCCCATCACCACTCACGATCCGGGATCGTTTACCGGTGAACTCAGCATGATCTCCGGGCAAAGATGCCTGGTGCTGGGCCGGGTAACTGAAGCAGGCGAGTTTCTTGAGGTCAGTGCAGACAGCCTGCATTCGCTGATTGCGCGGGATGCAGACCTGAGTGAAATCATCATGCGGGCGTTCATTTTGCGGAGGGTCGCGCTGATCACCAACAACCTGGGCGGCCTGATCCTTCTGGGATCGCGTCACCTGGCAGCCACGCTGCATTTGCGCGAATTTCTCAGCCGCAATGCATATCCGTATACCTATGTGGACCTCGACACGGACAAAATGTCTCAGGAACTCCTGGACCGCTTTCAGATCACTTTACAGGATGTGCCGGTCGTCATCTGCTGCCGCAATCAAAACACCTTGCGTAATCCTTCCATTCCGGAACTCGCAGATTATCTGGGACTGAACTCCAGTATCGACAGCACTGAAATCCGTGACGTGGTCATCGTGGGAGCAGGACCTTCGGGACTGGCGGCGGCTGTCTATGCCGCCTCAGAGGGCCTCAATGCTCTTGTCATTGAAAACGAAGCTCCCGGCGGACAGGCGGGATCAAGCTCCAAGATTGAAAACTACCTGGGCTTTCCTACCGGCGTCTCCGGACAGGAACTGGCGGCGCGCGCGCTGAACCAGGCGCAGAAGTTCGGTGCCAAGATGATGATTGCCCACAGCGTTGTCAGGCTGAACTGCGACCAGCGCCCCTATCAGATCGTCCTGGATAACGGCAGCGTACTGCTTACCAAGAGCATCATCATCGCCACCGGCGCCCAATACAACAAGCCGCCCATCGCCAACCTGAAAAAGTTCGAAGGACAAGGTGTCTACTATGGCGCCACTTACATTGAAGCTCAATATTGCGAGAGTGACGAAGTGATTGTAGTGGGCGGCGGGAACTCCGCCGGGCAGGCCGCAGTCTTTCTGGCGCAGACGGCGCGCAAGGTCCACATGCTGGTGCGTTCCGCCAGCCTTGCGGAAAGCATGTCACGTTACCTCATTCAGCGGATTGAGCAACACCCCGGGATCGAAATGCATTACGACACTGAGATCACCGCGTTGCACGGCGATACCCATCTCGAGCGCGTCACCTGGGAAAACAAAATCACCGGCCACAACTCCACGCATGACATTCATCATGTCTTTATAATGGCCGGGGCATCGCCACGCACCGAATGGCTGCGCGGCTGCCTGGCTATGGATGATAAAGGCTTCATCCTGACCGGCCGCGACCTGGAATTATCTGCACCGCTTTCTTCTCCAGACTGGAAGCTCTCCCGCTCGCCCCAGCTGCTGGAGACCAGCCTTCCCGGTGTGTTCGCCGTAGGTGACGTCCGCGCAGGAAACGTGAAGCGCGTGGCTTCTGCAGTGGGTGAGGGAGCAATCTCCGTTCATCTCGTGCACCGCACGCTGGCGGAACTATAGCGCTCTTCATAAAGGTTCAGTGGCAAAGCTTCTCGCGCGCAGCCGAGGGCGGATCTACCCAATCGTGCGCAAAATCGGCTCTCGATCGGGGCCTTGGCGGCTGGGCTCCATAAATTCTGATTGCCACGGTTCATCGCTTATTATTGATTATTCATTCCAGTTGATCGCACACATAACACCTTGTACTCTCTTTCCGGATAGCAAGAGACGATGGCCAATCGAGTCTCAAATTTTTTTCGCTCAGATCTGGGTTTGCTTCTTGTGCTGGCGGCCCTGCGGCTGGTCTTTCATCTGGCCACCAATGGCCAATATGGATTCCATCGCGACGAATTGCAGACCCTTGATGATGCTCGCCATCTTGACTGGGGTTTTGTCGTCTATCCGCCCATCACGCCGCTCCTTGCGCGGTTTGAACTGATCCTCTTTGGAACATCTTTGATCGGTTTTCGGGTCTTCTCCGCAATGGCCGTAAGCATCGTCATGGTGCTGGCGGGACTGATAGCCAAAGAACTTGGCGGAAACCGGTCCACTCAATTGCTCGCTGCCGTAGCTGCGGGCATCGCTCCTATCTCTCTCGTGCAGGGAGCGGTGTTTCAATACGTCTCATTCGATTATCTCTGGGGTGTCAGCCTCACCTATTTCCTTGTGCGGCTGCTGAAAACGGACGATCCACGATGGTGGCTGCCCATTGGCGCGACCATAGGCCTGGGGATGGAGACCCGATACACCATGGGCGTTCTCGCTCTCAGCGTGGCCATCGCGGTATTGCTCACGCCGGCGCGCCGTTTCCTGCGCAGCGGCTGGCTGTGGGCAGGAGTTGCGCTTTCCATTCTTATCTTGCTGCCCAATCTGATCTGGCAGATACAGCACGACTTTATCTCGCTGAAATTCCTGTCATACCTGCACGAGCGCGACCTGCGGCAAGGCCGTTACAACGGCTTTCTGACTGGGCAACCATGGATTTCCGTGAACCTCGTTACGGTTCCCCTCACGCTGCTCGGCCTGTGGTTCTATCTGGCTCGCAGAGAAGGGCGGCGCTACCGGCTGCTGGGCTGGACGGTTCTGATCACCATAACAATGTATGGAATTACCGGTGCGCGCTCTTACTACACGGCGCCGTTGTATCCGGTGCTACTGGCCTCAGGCAGCGTCTTGTTGGCACATCTGCTTTATGGCCTACCAGCAGTCTGGCCCCGGCTGGCCTACGGAATCCAATGGATGGCGATTCTTGCGGGAGGAATTGCCTTTGTGCTTCTGATCGCTCCGGTTGCTCCTATTGACTCCCGCATCTGGAAGATCACAAGCAGGCTGCACGATCAATTTCGCGAAGAGATAGGCTGGCCGGAACTGGCGCATTCTGTTGCCGCTGTTTATCACTCATTGCCTGTCCAGGACCAGCAGCGCGCAGGAATTCTCACCGGCAATTACGGCGAAGCGGGTGCGCTGAATCTTTACGGTCCGGCGCTTGGCCTGCCGCGCGCGATGAGCCTGACAAACTCTTTCTGGTATCGCGGATACGATTCCCGGCAACCCGAAGTCGTGATCCTCACAGGCTTCGGCCTGAACGAAGCAAGAAGGCTATTTGAAAATTGTACGGTGGCGGCAATCAACGGAAATCCATTCAATGTCGAGAATGAAGAGTCACGCGATCATCCTGACATCCTGCTTTGCCGCAATCTGCGCGAATCATGGCCTGCTTATTGGGCACGCTCCCGGCGCTTCGGATAGCGCGATGCATCACGAAAACAATTTTTTTAACAATCTTTTAGCAAAACGGTGCTATGGTTGTGGATTCCGTACCACCATCAACCTAAAGGCGGTGTAATGAAGAGCGCTATAGCAGGCGGTCTGACTTTCCTCTTGTTCGTTTCCCATGCAGTTGCTCTCCAGTCTCCCGAAACTTGCATGCAGGCCCAACCCGCGACAGCACGCAACATAGTTCTCTTCATCGCCGATGGGTTGCGTCATGACTCGGTGACCGCAGAGTGGGCACCCACCATGTTTCACCTGCGTGAACAGGGAGTGGATTTCACCAGCAGCCATTCGCTCTATCCCACCTTCACCACGCCCAACGCCTCCGCCTTCGCCACCGGACATCTGCTCGGTGACACCGGTGATTTTGGCAACACGCTCTATGTGGGCTATCCTCTCTCGCGGGATGGCACAGGCGGAACGCTCACCCCGTTCATTGAAAATGACGTGTTGCTGGCCAGATTGAACGACCTGTATCACGGCAATTATCTTGGCCAGCCAACCCTCGCCAGCATTGCCCGCGAAAACGGCTATTCCGTATTCATCATCGGCAAGCTCGGACCGGCGGCAATTCAGGACATCTCTGAAGTCAAGCTGGTCAACAACATTTTTCAGATGCCTGAAGCCATGGTGATGGATGATGCTACCGGCACTGAGGATCCAACCGGACCGCTGGGACTGCCGATTCTGCCGAACATCAGAAAAGAGATGCTCAACTCTGGTTTGAACCTGGTCGCCCCGGACCGCTCCAATGGCCAGAGTGCATCGTCTAAGAGAAGCCAGCTCCGGCCTGAGGGAACGCTGGCCGCCAATTATGTACAGCAGCAATATTTTGCAGACATCGCCACGCAGGCGGCGTTGACTACGGCAAAGGGTGAAGCAAAGCCGTTTCTGCTGATCTACTGGTCGCGTGATCCTGATGGTTCGCAGCATAATCAGGGTGACGGCGTTGACCATTTGTTTCCGGGCATCAATGGACCTACGTCTCACGCCGGAGTACGTAATGCCGATAACAATCTGGCTCAGATTCTGGACTTCCTGCGATTCAAGGGGCTCGATGGCAATACCGATGTGTTTGTAGTGGCCGACCATGGCTTTTCCACGATCAGCAAAAGGAATATTGCGCTGAATCATTACACTTCAAGCTATGCGGCAGGGTTCAACTATGCCAATGTCCCGGCACACTATCTTCCTCCGGGATTTCTGGCCATTGATCTGGCTCACGTGCTCAAGTTGCCGCTGTACGATCCTGATGCCCGGCCTCTGGCGCTGGAAAACGGCAGTTTCTATCATTCGGTCGTAGTATGCGACTGCGACGATTCCAAATCCAGGCAGTATCCCGGTTCTGGTAACGGAATTATCGGAGGAACGGGCAAAGTTCCCGCAAGTAAAGAAACCGACGCGCAGATCATCGTGGCAGCCAATGGCGGCTCTGATCTCATTTACCTGCCCCAGAATTCAACTGAGAAGAACAAGGCGCTTGCTCAAAACATTGCAGAGTTTCTCCTGCAACAGGACTATACCGATGGAGTATTCGTGAATGACGATCTGGGAAACATTCCCGGCACTCTTCCCACCAGTGCAATAGGCTTGCAGGGCGCGACCGAGCTGCCCCAGCCGGCACTGATTGTCAACTTCAAAAGTTTCTCCACCGATGGTTCTCTCCTCAACCGTATCGAAGTAGCCGACTCCACCCTCAGAGAAGGACAAGGAATGCATGGCAGTTTCAGCCGTGCAGATACCTTCAACACCATGATCGCCTTTGGTCCTGACTTCAAGAAAGGCAAAGACCCGGCGCCAGCAGGCAACGCCGATATCGCCGTGACCATCTCCGCGCTGTTGAAGTGGAGGTTCCCTGAAGGCAAAGGCAGTTCAGTCGGGCGGGTGCTGACGGAAGCATTCAACGGCTGTCCAGATGCATCGCCGGCGACGGTACAACAGAAGAGATCACAAGCCGGTCCCGGTGGCGCTACCACCGTTTTGAATTACCAGACATTCGGAAAATCCACCTATTACGATCAAGGTTGCCTGGTGAAGGAACAAGGACAAAACTGCAAATAAGCTGATGCGCGAGATCAGCTCTAGCTTCCGCCAACAAAAAGTGTTTCTTCAGAACCCTTCGGATTGCGTCCGCATGGATACGAATTCGACGATCAATGTGGCGTATTACGCCTGAATGAATAAAACAAATCGAAGAACAACAAGCGGAAACCCCAAACGATAAATGCCCCAAGTGACGCAAGACCCGAAAGAGTCTGTGGAGACGAAGTTGGGTTGATCTTCTTCATGCAATCACGTCGTCATGAGCAACTCATGCGCACCAGCCGGGCATGAGCGGAATGCGCTATGGCAACTTGCCAGGATTCGAAATGGCTGCCGGTTGAATCAGCAGCTTCTCCACCCGTTCAAAAGCATCCTTTCTCTTGGCTGTTCCTGCAATCCTGCCGACAATATTTCCTTCAGCATCCAGGAAGACAGTGGAGGGTAGGGCATCGGTCAGGCCCAGTTCGTGCATCATGTCAACATTTGCATCGAGCAGAATGGGAAAGTCCATCTTGTAGGAATGCGAAAACCGGCTGATGTATTTCTTTGTAGTTTCATCATCTACAGAGGCAGCCAGCACCACGACGCCACGGTCTCGATACTTCTTACTGATATCAACAAAGATAGGCATCTCCTGTTTGCAGCCGACGCACCAGGTGGCCCAGAAGTTCAGCACTACAATCTTGCCGCGATAATCAGAAAGGCTGTGGCGCTTGCCTTGAATGTCATTCAACGAAAGTTCCGGCTGTACCGGGCGGAATCCAAGTACAGCCAACAGCAACAGAATCGTCATATATTTCATAGAACACCTCATACGCTTGAAAACTCAGAAGTGCCGCGTGTAAGACATGACCAGCGCATAATCGGCAAATGCCGCATCTCCGTGCCTGCCATTGGCAATGTCCGGGACGCTAGCCCGCCGGTTGCGTTCTACTGGAAACGGAATATTGCAGGAGAAAACGTTTTTGTATCCAAACGCATACATGAAGCCGGGATCAATATCGATCGCATAGCCGGGACGGCGGAATCCCTTGCTAGCGCCCAATGCATCGCGTACCGGCACGCCTTCTATCCTCCCGCCAACGCTGGCAAACAGACCTCTGATCTTCGGCACAGCATGAGAAATTCCACCGCGATAGAGGTATTGATCGGAAATCGACATTACGTCTTCGCCCTTGGCTGTGCGAAAAGTCTGCACGCCATTGGTGTCTTGCGGATTGAACAGATACGCCCCTGAGAAATACAGTGTGCTGTGGAACCATACGTTCTTGAAAGCCTGAGTTTCGAGGGCGAATCCCCAGCCGCCATCACCAGCCTGGATCGATTGATCAGCAGTCACCAGTTGCGGTGTGCCTCTGAATACACCGTGGCCGACAGAATTGTCTTTGCCGGTCGGCATCTTCAGGCTGAATCCAAACGAAATATTTCCGCCGGATTCGGTGGGTGGACGGAAGACCCAGAAACGGGCGCCTACAGTTGAATCGCCAATACCGGCCGTGTGAAAGATGCCGTTGGCGCGCTGGTCGCGCTTGGCAACCAGAATAGGCAGGCTTCCAGTGAGGCTCCATCGTGGAGTCAACTGATAGTTGATGGCCACATCGAAGAGGTGGTAGTTGTTTTGAATCTGATTGTGAAGGATCTCGCGCTGCACCTGCTCCACGGTCCCCACGAAATGCCGCGAAGACTGCTGGTAGCGATATCCAACGGTAATATCGAAGTGATGCAGCTTTGAATTTTCACTCGCCTGGGCTTCACGGCCCTTAGCGCTTGCACATAAGTCGCCAATCACGGGCGAACTCTGGCGCGCGGCCACTCAACCCTGTCCTGAAGCGGGAATGCTAAGCCCGATGACTGCAAAGACCAGCCCGGCAAAAATACCTGCTGCGCGAGCAGTACATGTAAAGGTTGACATGGAGTTTTACCTCGATGCTAAAGACATATAACCGCAGCATTTTTGCGGGTTTTATGCCCGGTTTCGAAAGATTGCTCTTACTTCTGCAGAAAAATGAGAAGCATGCCTATAAAAACGCGGAGAACATTCAAAGAAGATGCTTGCGGAAAATCCCGCAAATTCCAAGGTGCTATCTGTCTTGAAAACCGAGCGGGGTCTACTCACCCGAATGGCGATTGTCAAAAACAAAGTTCGGTTTCTTGGGAAGACCCTGCCATCCCTCCAGCAGTGAGCGAGAAAACCAGCCATGCCAGAGAAGATCAAGTCACGCTTCTATAAATTTGTCGTCGCATTAGCTTTCGTTCTGACTCTGTCTGCCATCTATGTGTATGCTTTTCCCTCTCCCACGATCACCTATGCGGGAATCGTGCTGCTGCACGCCGGGGCGGGACTCATTGCTGCGCTTTGTCTCCTAAGATTCTTATGGCGTTTCCTGCGCCAGCTCAGCTTCACCGCAAAGATCGGATGGCTGCTTTTCACCGTGGCCGCAGGCCTGGGCATTGCTCTGATCTTCACCGGAACGACCCGCGCGGAGATGAAATGGCTCTACATGCATATTGGAGCGGCCAGCCTGGCTGTGGTGGTGCTGCTGGCTGAAGCCATTTCCCGCCGCCTGACTTTGAAAACAAATCTTGGGCTGGCAAAGCTGCGGGTAGCGACTGTGGTTCTTCTGGCTGGAATTGCGGTGGGTGTTGCCGCTGCCACACACGCCATCAGAGACGGACTCTGGCTCTCAAGCCACGTCATCAAGAATCCACCCATTGCTCCACTGAGCATGAATGGCGAAGGCGACGGCCCACAGGGAAATTTCTTCCCCAGCTCAGCCCAGGTGGTAAGCGGCGGACATATTCCCAGCAAATTCTTCATGGAGTCGGATAGCTGCAAGCGCTGCCACCAGGATATTTATAAGGATTGGTATGCCTCCGTCCATCATTTCTCTTCATTCAACAACCAGTGGTATCGCAAAAGTATCGAGTACATGCAGGATGTAGTAGGCACGAAGCCCTCGAAGTGGTGCGGCGGGTGCCATGATCCTGCCGTGCTCTACAGCGGCCTGATGGATACGCCGATCAAGCAGATCGTTCACAGGCCCGAAGCGCAGGCTGGCTTGGGCTGCATGATGTGCCACTCCATCGCGCAGGTGAAGAGCACCATGGGCCAGGGAGACTTCTATCTTGAATATCCCAAACTGCACGAACTCGCGGCCAGCAACAATCCTGTGGTCCGCTCCGTCCATGATTTTCTTACTTATCTCAACCCTGAGCCGCACCGGCGCACCTTCCTGAAACCTTTCATGAAGACCCAGTCAGCCGAGTTCTGCTCAAGCTGCCACAAGGTGCACCTCGACGTGCCTGTCAACCATTACCGCTGGTTCCGCGGCTTCAATGAATACGATAACTGGCAGGCAAGCGGCGTTTCCGGGTATGGAGCGCGGTCGTTCTACTATCCGGCCAAATCACAGCAGTGCTCTGATTGCCACATGCCGCTGGAGCACTCCAATGACGCCGGCAACATCAATGGAGTCATCCATTCGCACCGCTTCCCTGCCGCCAACACTGCTCTGCCGGCAGCCAATGAGGACCCGCAGCAACTGAAGATCACCGAAGATTTCCTGAAGAACAAGGTTCTGAGCGTGGATATTTTCGCGCTCTCTCCCGCGCGCACGTTGAAGAGTAGCGGCACAGCATCACAGGCTGAGTTCTCCACTACATTTGCCGTGGGAGAAGAAGCAGAAACCAAAACAGCAGCCGTCACCGACAACAAAGTCATGCCCGTAACCGCGCCCTTGAACCGGGTGCAGGGCGTGGTACGGCGCGGAGACACAGTGCGCATCGACGTGGTAGCGCGCACCCGCACCATTGGACACTTCTTTCCTGGCGGCACTGTGGATGCCTACGATACCTGGCTGGAACTGAAGGCCGTAGATGATAAAGGCCAGACCATTTTCTGGAGCGGAAGCGTGGCCGATGACGGCAAAGGCCCTGTAGAAAAGGGCGCACACTTCTATCGCGCACTTCAGGTGGATAAGCACGGACATGCCATCAACAAGCGCAACGCATGGTCAACCCGCGCCGTGGTCTACGTACGCCTGATCCCGCCGGGTGCAGCCGATACCGTTCATTACCGGTTGGCTGTTCCAAAAAATGCCGGGAACAAGATCACGCTTCATGCGCGCATGTGCTACCGCAAGTTCGCCTGGTACAACACGCAATTCTCCTTCGCCGGTATCACTGATCCGAAGCAGCCTAAGGCAGATGTCACGCCGGACTATGACGACCGGCAGATGGTCTTCACCGGCGATCTGAAAGGAGTCTCTGCGAAGGAAGAAAAGATTCCTGATGTTCCCACGGTTGCCCTGGCCGAAGATGAAGTCACCCTCCAGGTAATAGACCAGAAGGCTCCTCTGCCTGCGCCCCAGGTTGTGCTCAACCAAAAGGAGTGGCAGCGCTGGAACGATTACGGCATTGGCCTGCTGCTCCAGGGAGACCTGAAAGCAGCTCAAGCCGCATTTGAAAAAGTCACGCAGGCTGATCCGAATAATCCTGAGGGCTGGGTCAATATCGGCCGCGCCGCCATTCAGGAAGGGGACATGGAGCGAGCACGCACCGTGTTGAAGCAGGCGCTCTCCATCAATCCAAAACTGGCCAAAGCCCACTTCTTCTATGCCAAGGTTCTGCGTAATGATGGCGACTATGATGGCGCAGCCGGTCATCTGCTCCAGGTGATTGCGCAATACCCGCGCGATCGCGTGGTGCTCAACGATCTTGGAAGAATTCTCTTCCTCAAACGAAACTACCCAGAGGCCATTAAGCAACTGCAAGCCGCGCTCGATATTGATCCTGAAGATCTGCAGGCCAATTACAACATGATGCTCTGCTATAACGGCCTGGGAAATGAAAAGAAAGCGCAGGATTATCAGGCACGCTATCTGCGCTTCAAAGCCGATGAATCAGCCCAGGCGCTGACAGGCAGCTATCGCCTGCTGAATCCCGAGGACAATAACGAGCGGCAGACCATTCACGAACACGCCTCTGCACCGTTGAAGCCTGAGCAAAAACCCGTGGTGGCGCAGAAGAAGAAAGTGGCGGCGTCAGGGTCGACAGGATTGGATTAGTCAGTTCTTGTAACGCAAGAAGTCAAAGATTCTTCCGCGCAGCCGAGGGCGGCTGCGCTCCATAAAGATTTTGTTGTTTACGAAACTTTGTTTCAGCGATAAGGCTTTGGTTCTCTCCACCCAAACTGCTCATCGATCACCGCGGCGACGGACAGCACCTCTTCTTCCCTGAATGGGCGGCCAATCACCTGCACGCCTATCGGCAATCCTTCGTGTGATTTGCCCACGGGCACCACGGCGGCGGGGTTGCCGAGTAGGTTGTAGTACTGGCAATAGCTCATGGTGCGCAGGTAGTCGGCGGCGTGCTGTGGGCCCCATCCGGCATCTTCGTGGTGGAATGCAGGAATAGAGCAAACGGGTGAGAGCATGATCGGAAAATCTTCCATCTGCGCCAGGAATTGCTGGCGCACCTGGTCACGCTCCAGCAAGGTATTCATCAGGCGCTCGGCCGTGAATGGCGGACGCGCCGCAGCCAGCGCCAGGAACTCGCGGGTATTGCTGCTGATCTCATCTTCATGGCCTTTCACCGCAGGCGCAGTGACCATGGCAATTCCATCCACAAAGATCGCTTCCCACAACTCACGCACCCGCTCCAGTCGCTGCGGACGAAACGGCGACACCTCAAACCCGGCACTTCTCAGAGCGTCGGCAGCGGCTCGAATCGCATCTTTCGTCTCTGGAGTGGGTGGGCTGTAGCCGTCGTCGTCGAAATAGCCGATCCTGAGCTTTTGTACCTCTCCTTTATATATAGGCTTATATATAGGCTGAACCGGCAGCGGGACGGAACAGGGGTCGCCATGGTCATATCCGGCAGTGGCTTCAAACAGCAGTTGTAAATCGCTGATAGTACGAGCCATTGGTCCAACCACGCCAATGATGGAAAACGGTCCGGCACAGGGCGGGTAGTGGCCGGTTCCGGGAATTCTGCCCGGAGTCGGCTTCAACCCGCAGATGCCGGAAAAATGCGCGGGCACGCGGATTGAGCCTCCGCCGTCGCTGCCGATTCCTCCCGCAGACATGCAGGCCGCGATGGCCGCTGCTTCTCCACCGCTTGAACCTCCGGGAGTGCGAGCAAGATCCCATGGACTGTTGGCGCGCCCGGTAAGAGCATTTTCCGTGTGATACGCCAGAAGCATCTCCGGAACCGTGGTATTGCCAATCACGATGGCTCCAGCATCTTTCAGCCTCTTCACCAGTGGAGCATCCTGCGCAGCCACATACCCGGCACGCAGGCGGCTTCCCGCTTCGCAGGGCAGACCCTCAACATCAATACAGGATTTGATGGTGACGGGTACGCCGAGCAGGGGCTTCGAATCGCCTTGCATGAGGCTGCGTTCTGCCTCATGCGCCTGCGCGCGCGCCCGCTCAGCATCGACACAGGCGAAGGCATTCAGGGCGGGATTGAGCTCTTCAATGCGCTGCAGGTATGCGTCCATTACTTCCACCGGAGAGACCTGTCTCTCGCGAATGAGTAACGCCAGTTCCGTGGCTGAAAGACTGGTAATCTCTGAAATCAAAACGGTCATAGGCACTGCTTCCTTAGACAGAAGAGCTTTCCGCGCAGCCGGGGGCGGCTGCGGTCCATAAAAGTCTATTGTTACCGGGTGAATTTTCTGCTTGAAGAGATTCCGCGTCCTTCCTCTACGGCAATAAGTTGATCGGCTCCGACGTTCGCCAGGTGGTCGCGCTGGCCGCTGGGCCATTCGATATCCACGCTGTCAACGCTGGTGGCCTGCCCTAATCCAAAGGTCAGCACCAGTTCGTTTTGTGAGAGATAGCCTCCGCCATGGAGCATCTGGTACTGCGTATCCCCGCCTTTCTTCAGACGGACAACGGCGCCAATGCCATCACGATTTGATTTTGTACCGATGAGCTTAATACGCAGTCCATGGTTGCTTCCGCCGGGATTGCGCAGCAGTACTGGCGCGCCGCCATTGGTGGCGATCAGCAGGTCGGGATATCCATCATTATTTATGTCGGCATAGGCAGCACCACGCGCGAGGCGGGGCGCATTGAAGGCCGGCCCCATGCGGGCCGCCACTTCCTCAAAACGGCCCTGGCCAAGATTCTTGAACAGGTGCGGCGGCTGGCGGTACTTGATCCGCTGCTGGATCTTTTCAATGTCATCTTCAATGTGCCCATTGGCGACAAAGATGTCGGGCCAGCCATCGAGATCGTAATCAACGAAGAAGCATGAAAAGCCCAGCGTCAAAAGGCTGGCGTGGCCAATCTCGGAGCGGGGCGCTTCATCCACAAACAGGCCATTGCCCTCGTTGTGATACAGGGCCATCATCTGGTTGGCAAAGTTGGAAATAACGATGCTGGGCTTACCCGAATGGTCATAATCCCCGGCATCGATTCCCATTCCGGCGCGCGCGATCCCGTCTTCACTGAATGCAATCCCCGCCTGCACACCTTTTTCTGTAAATGTGCCATTGCGGTTATTTACATAGAGTTTGTTGGGTTGGGTATCGTTGGCCAGCAAGAGATCCGGCCAGCCATCGTTGTTGTAATCGAAGATGGTTACGCCGAGCGTCTTGGCGCTGTCAGTCAAGCCGGCTTTTTTGGTTGCATCTTCGAACTTGCCATTGCCGGCATTATGCCAGAGACGCGGCGGCACCCCTGCATAGGATTCCGGAGTGCAGTAAGACTTATGTGTGCCGTCGAGAGAGCACACAATATCTTTTTGCGGCGTCCAGTCTACGTAGTTCCCTACTACCAGGTCGAGTTTTCCATCGCGGTCGTAATCCACCCAGGCCGCACTGGTTGAAAATTCCTGGATTCCCCATAGTCCGGCAGACTTGGTTACATCGGTGAATGTGCCATTGCCGTTATTGTGAAAAAGATGGCTCTGGCCCAGGGCGGTGATGAAGATGTCATCGAATCCGTCATTGTCGTAATCGCCTATGGCAGCACCCATGCCGTACAGGATGAGCCCGAGTCCCGATTTGGCAGTCACGTCAGTGAATGAGCCATCGCGGTTGTTGTGATAAAGCTTGAGAGTGTTCCTGCCCGCAGTTTCGTGTCCCGGCCAGCCCTGACCATTCACCAGAAGAATGTCGGGATAGCCATCATTGTCGTAATCGATAAAAGCGCATCCCGGCCCCAGGGCTTCCGGGAGATATTTTTTGCCGAATGCGCCATTGGTATGCACAAAGCGAATGCCCGCCGATTGCGTGATGTCGGCAAAATGCAGAGGCGATGCCGCCGGTGGAGCATTGGACGAAGCCGGTTTCGCAGAACGTTTGGTGGTGGATGCACCGCCCGCAAAAAGAAACGCCAGCACCAGTACCACAGGAACATTCATTGCACGCTCAAACAGGTTCACGAGATGGCCTCCTCACGTCAGGACCACATGGCTGTAGGGAATTATGTCCGGCAGCATTCGCTGGTTATTTTCTGGGATTCACACCCAACTGCCGGAACAACTCATTTTGATCGTAGTTGTTGGTGACTTCGATGATCTTGCCGTCGGCCAGCTTGAAGGTGCTGTTTCCGCGCATGTGGACTGATTTGCCTGTTGCCGGAATTCCATCTCCTCTGCCGGTGTTCTTGCCTTTGGCGGTCCATTCCACTGTCACAATATCTCCGCGTGCTTCGATTTTGTCCGGAGTGATCCTGAGGTCAGGAGCAGCAGTGCGAAATGATTTGCCTTCTTCCACTGCTTCGTTGAGCGAAGTGCCCTTCAGTCCCGGTGAATGTACGACGCAGTTTGGACTGTAGAGTTTGTCGATCAGCTCGTAGCGGCCCCTGCTCCAAAGGTCATCGAATACCTGGCGCACAATCTGCTTATTGCGCTCCTGCTCACGCTCGCTGCCGGCCTTGTCTTTATCCTTATCCTTGTCCTTGTTCTTATTCTTATCATCGGCTGTCTCAGGATGAACCTTCGCAGCCGCCCAACTTTGCTCTACTGCAAATGCGAATCCACAGCACAAAGCAGCGATGAGGCAGGTTTTCACTATTTTCCTCATGTTTCCTTCTCCCGTCCTTGCACACTTTCTTCCGACCAATGGCACAGAGGTTCAGTGCTGAATACCGGTGTTGACCGCTTCATATGGATGACACATTGCCTGTGAAAACTTGCGCACCTGCAATTCAAATTCCGCAAAAACCCCGGCCTTGCCTGTCTCAAGACAAGAACGGGTGCAGAGCGTGCGCATATTCACACAGCCAGCCGAAATATTGCGGAAAGCCTTTTCCTCATCCGGGACGGGGGTGTTATCCAAACTGCCATTCGCCGGGTCTATCGAGAAAAATGGAGAGCAGTTCTTTCAGACCGGCCGTTTGCTGGTAATCACGCTGGGCATGTTCATCGATGCAGTAAAGGAACTGCGTTTCTCCCGCCTGGAACGCTTTTACGCCGAGCACTTTTCCGGGAACATCCTGGGATTGAACAGGCCGGAACTGGAATCGGAGCGCGATGGAATCTCAACCTGGCGGTTCAGCGGTGGCGACGCAATTCTTGATCGCCAGAGCGCTATTGCCGAGTGGCGCAAGTACATGGAGTCATTTGATGACGTGGAGGAGATCGCTCTGCACCTCCACCGTCTCGAGCTCTGGAAGTCTCCGACATCAGTGATTGCCAGCGTGCGCTTTGAGCACATTGGCACGCCACGCGGCGCGCAACGAACCTGCATCGACCGCGCTTACTTGCATACAGAATGGGAGCGCAACGGCTGCTCGCTTCAACTCACCTCACACAAACTGATCAGCGGCGAGAGAATTTATTCAGACCGGCCCCACTTTGTGAATGTAGCCAGTGAAGCAGGAATAGATTTTCAGAATCAGTTCTATCCGGCATTTCTCACTGAGCCGCTGCGCTTCGGCATGATCCGTTACGGACCGGGAGGCATTACCGCTGTCGATTATGACAATGATGGCTTCTATGACCTGTTCATTCCTGATGGAGTCGAGTCGAAGCTTTTCCGCAATCGCGGTGATGGAACCTTTGAAGACGTAACCCGGAAAGCCGGTCTCGCGGGTCTGGATGGCGCGAGCGTGGCTGTATTCGCCGACTATGACAATGACGGTCATAAAGATCTCTTCGTAAGCCGCACCTTCAAACCCAACCAGTTGTTCCATAACAATGGGGACGGCACTTTTACCGATGTCACCAAAAAATCTGGCATCGGCGAAGACTGCTGCACCACCGTAGCCGCATGGGCTGATTACGACAATGATGGGTTCCTCGATCTCTATGTCGGCAGGTACATGGACCCGCGCAAAGACATCCCTACAAGTTTTTATGCGCGTAATGGAGAGCCCAACCAGCTTTACCACAATAATGGTGACGGAACTTTCACGAATGTGACGGAGCAGGCCGGCGTAGGAGAAACAGGATTGTGCCTGGGCGCGGTCTGGGGCGACTTCAATGATGATGGCTATCCAGATCTCTACGTGGTGAATGATTTCGGACGCAAGACTCTCTATCGCAACAATGGCGACGGGACTTTCACGGACATCACGGTCAAGAGCAATACTCTCGCCTATGGCGCGGGGATGAGCGCTTCTTATGTCGATTATGACAATGACGGCAAATTCGATTTCTATGTGACGCACATCCGCTCCGAGCATGCATGGTATGCCGAAGCGCCCACGGTATTTCGGTACATGCTTAAATGCATGACCCAGGGCACCTGGAAGACTGACATGCCTCTTTATATGCAGATCATGAGGCAATCAGGCATGGGCAGCTTTATCAAAGTGTTCAAGCAGATGGCTTCGGGCAATACGCTGCTGCGCAACATAGGCGATGGCACATTTGAAGATGTCACACTGAAAGCCAACGCCAATCCGCCCGGCTGGTTCTGGGGAGCGGTATTCGCGGATTTCGATAATGACGGTTGGCAGGACATCTATGCGGCCAATGGCTGGGTTTATAACGAAAAAGGAACTGAGATCGAGATGGAGTTCCTGAACAATGTCGTCACCCAGCAGAACATCTATAAAACCGGAAAATTCTTCGATCCTGAGAGCTTCGGCTCTTCCTCGTGGCACGGCTGGGAGCGGAACCGTTATCTGCGCAGCAATAAAGACGGCACCTTCGCTGAAGCAGGCAATGCCACGGGCACGGACCTGCTGCTCAACAGCCGTGGCGTGGCCATCGCAGATTTCTGGAATCGGGGCGTGATGGACATTGCAGTGGCGGCCTCTACGGACCGTCATGCGCTTCTGAAGAACTGTGTAGCAGTCAATCGCAACTGGCTCCAGGTCGAACTGGTCGGCAACAAATCAAACCGTGATGCCGTGGGAGCGCGTATCACCATCTTTGCCGGAGGTATGCAGCAATCGCGTGAGATCGTGCTGGGTGACAGTTATGGATCGCAGAGCTCCCTGCGCCAGCACTTCGGCCTTGACCAGCATGAAAAGGTGGACAAGCTGGTGGTTCGCTGGCCGGCTTCAGGAATCGTTCAGACGTTTGAGAATGTAGCGGTAAACCGCATCATTGAAATCACTGAGGGAGTGGAGAAGCTCGTCGAGAAATGCTATGCGACTGTCGCCGCATAACCCGGCCCCTGCTCTGCTCCTGCTGGTGGCGATGCTGGGTACGCATCCGTTTGTGGGCAATGCCGCCGCCGCGCAAAACCAGCCGGGCCAGCGCTGGTTTGAAGATGTGACTCATAAGGCTGGCGCTTCCGCGCGCCATCATACCCGCCGCTTCGACAACCCGTATGCGGAAATCATGCAGGGCTACACCAAGCTTGGCGCCGCGGCCGCCGTGGCTGATTTTGATGGCGATGGTTTTGAAGATATCTTCGTCACCGACTCCTGCTCCACCTGCAAAAACCATCTTTACCGCAACAACGGGAACTTCACCTTTACCGATGTTGCGGAAAAAGCCGGTGTGGCCAATGGCAATGACGAAGCCAATGCCTCATCCGGGGCGTTGTGGTTCGACTATAACAATGATGGATTGCCTGATCTCTTCGTGGTCCGCTTCGGCCACAGCATCCTCTACGAAAACCTCGGGAATGGAAAATTCCGCGATGTAACCAAAGAGGCGGGACTGGACCGCTACATGAACGCCATCAAGGCCATCGCCTTTGATTATGACAATGATGGCTACGTTGATCTGTTCATCGGCTGTTATTTCCAGCCCATCAATATCTTCCATCCCGGCACGCCCCGGTTTTTTCCGGAGAGCTTCGAGAATGCCAATAATGGCGGCGGAGTGGTTGTCTTCCACAACAACCGCAACGGCACCTTTACTGAAGTTACGGAGCGCGTCGGTATCCACACCACCGGCTGGACACTCGACCTCGGGCATGGCGACGCCAACAACGATGGATGGGAAGACCTTTATGTCGCCAATGATTTCGGCACCGATCGCTTTTACGTGAATAACGGCAACGGCACCTTCACCGACAACACTGAAAGCGCTATCGGCTTTGATACCAAGAAAGGAATGAACGCCGACTGGGGCGATTTTGATAACGACGGCCTTCTCGATATCTACGTCACCAACATCACCGACGACTACATGCGCGAGGGGAACTTTCTCTGGCATAACAACGGCAATCTCACCTTTACTGATATCTCGCGCGAGACCGGCACCGATGATACCGGCTGGGGCTGGGCGGGTAAGTTTTTCGATTATGACAATGACGGCTGGCTCGATCTCTACGTGATGAACGGCTGGGTTTCAGCCGGAAAAGAAAGCTACGTGCCGGACATCTTTGCCATGGTCACCAAGCCTGACATTGATTTCGCCGACGCGCGCAACTGGCCTCCGATCGGCAACAAGTCGCTGAGCGGCTACGAGAAAAAGCGGCTGTTTCACAACGAGGGAGGCCATATTTTCAAAGACGAAGCTGCGCGTCACGGACTGGATTCAACCAAAGATGGCAGAGGTATCGCAGTTGCCGATTTCGACAATGATGGCCGTCTCGACCTGTTCGTGAGCAACGCCGATGACGAGCCTTATCTCTATCGCAACATCCTGCCTACGGGCGCTCACTGGATGGGATTCCTGCTGGAAGGAACCAAGTCCAACCGCGCTGCCGTGGGAGCACAGGTGCGCCTCACCGCCAATGGCCAGACCTGGCTGCGCTATGTAAATGGAGGCAACGGGTTTGCCAGCCAGTCAACCACGCGCGTCCACTTTGGCCTGGGAAAGAACACAAAAATTACAAACATTGAGATTCGCTGGCCCTCCGGCCTGAAGCAGGTTGTGCCTGCGCTGCCGGTTGATCACTGGTACAAGATCGTAGAAGGCCAGCCCACCACCAACATCCAGCCGTGGGAGACAAAACGATGATCCGCAAACTCTCTTATTCGCTCTCTTTATTCCTGGCTGTCTGCCTGCTTTCCGGCCCAAGCCGGGCCTCCGACTCTGATTATCAGCAGGCCATGAAAGCTCTGGGCTCCAACGATTTCGCCAATGCACTGCATTACCTGGAATCTGCAGTCACAGATGATCCCGATAATCTCAGGTACGCCAGCGAGTACCGCCAAGCCGCAATCAAAAGTAAGGAATTTGACCGGGCGCTAAGCTTTTTTGAGAAGCTGTCTGCCGCCAAACCGCAGTCCGCAAATCTCCACCTGAACTTTGGCTTTGCCTACGTGGACAAAATCCCCGTGGCAGGTTCGATCACCCAGGTAATCCTCGCCAACAAAGCGTTGAATGAATTCACCAGGGCGGTGGAACTGCAACCAAACTGGATCAATTTGTATACCCGCGGGATGAGCTATCTCTTCTGGCCGAAGATCTTCAACCGCGCTCCCATGGGAGTAGCCGACCTGGAAAAGGCTATGAAGGTTCAGTCGCCCGGCCCGAAGAAAAATTATTACGTAAAGACCTACCTGGCTCTTGGAGATGGCTACTGGAAAACCGATCAGTTGGAGAAAGCGCGGGCGGTCTGGCAGGAAGGGCTGAAACAGTTTCCCGACAACCAGCAGTTGAAGACGAGGCTGGAACGCCAGGGAGACGATCTGCAAAAAGCTATTGAGGCAAACTTCGATCCCAACAAGCGCGTGGATACCGACCTGAGGGACCTATGGACAAGCTCTCAAAATTAAAAGCCCTGCTGCTCTCTTTCGTCCTGGTATTCCAAGCCGGCGCACCTGCCGCCCAGAATTCACAGCCGGTTGTGCGCTTCGAAGAAATCGCAGCCAAGGCTGGGATGCGCGTGCAGCACCATACACACACGTTCCACGGCAAGAATGCCGATGTTCTTCACATGTTCACCTCCGGCGGAGCCGCCGTGGCCGTGGGCGACTATGACAATGATGGCTTCGAAGATATTTTCATCACGGATTCGGATACCGGCAAACCCAATCATCTCTTTCATAACAATGGCAACTTTACCTTTACTGATGTTGCGGCAAAAGCCGGGGTAGCCGGAGGAAATGATCCTCTGTCGGTGGTCTCCGATGCTCTCTGGTTCGACTATGACAACGATGGCAAGCTCGATCTGCTAATTGCGCGCTTCGGCACTCCTATCCTCTATCACAACGAGGGCAATGGAAAATTCAAGGACGTAACCGCCACCTCAGGGCTGAATAAATTCGGAAACTCCATCGCGGTGATTGCCTTCGACTATGACAATGATGGCTATCTCGATCTGCTCTTCGGCAATTATTTCAAACCGGTCAACCTGCTCGACCTGAAAGACCCCCATGTGCTGCCCAATGATCTTGACAACGCCACCAATGGCGGCGGCGTAACTCTATGGCGCAACACCGGCAAAGGAAGCTTCGAGGAGGTTACGCAGAAGGCCGGGTTGGCAAACGTTACCGGCTGGGTGCTCGATGTCGGCCACGGCGACTTGAATAACGATGGCCTGCAGGATATCTACATTGCCTGTGACTATGGCACCGACCATGTTTTCCTGAACAACGGCAACGGAACCTTCCGCGAGATCACTGAAAAAGCCACCGGCTGGGACACCAAGAAAGGTATGAACGTAGATGTGGCCGATTACGACAATGACGGCTGGATGGACATCTACGTAACCAATATCACCGACGAGTACATGAAAGAGTGCAACATGCTGTGGCACAACAATGCCGACGGCACGTTCACTGATGTCTCACGCGAAACCGGCACCTGCGACACCGGCTGGGGCTGGGCAGCCAAATTCGCCGATTTTGATAATGATGGATGGCAGGATCTTTTCGTTGTGAACGGGCTGCGCTCTGCCGGTCCTGAAAGCTATGTGCCGTTGATCTTGCCTGTAATCACTACGCCGGGCCTCGACATTACCGATCCCGGCAACTGGCCGGATATCGGCAATCGTACCTGGAGCGGCTACCAGAAGAAGCGTTTATTCCGCAATCTGGCAAACGGCACCTTCAAGGAAATTTCTGCTGAAGCGGGGGTTGACAACCAGTTCGACGGACGCGGCATTGGAATTGGTGACTTTGATAATGACGGCAGACTCGACATGGTGCAAACCAATGCCGATCAGCCCTTGCTCCTCTTTCACAACGTAAGCGAGCGCACCGGAAATTGGATCGAGCTGAAACTGATTGGCACCAAATCCAACCGGGATGCCATCGGCGCCCGCGTCAAGGTGGCAGCCGGCGGCATCACGCAGATTCGTGAAGTGGATGGCGGGAATGGCTACGCCGGGCAGAGCACCCGCCGCGTTCATTTCGGACTGGGGGGTGCCACCACCATTAACCACATCGAGATCAGGTGGCCCAGCGGACGAGTGGAATCAGTCACCGTTCCTGTGAACAAGATCAGTTACATCGAAGAAGGCCGGGGAGTCGTTCCACGATGACGCAGAAAGCTCGCGCTCTTTTTATTGGTGCGCTCAGTGTTGCACTGCTGTCGTCCACTCCTGTACTACCTCCCAATGTGCGCGAGCAGGTATGGCATCACCGCAACATGGGAAAGGCGTATTACGAAAATCCCATGACCCAGATCAAAGCCGTGGAGGAATTCAAGGCGGCGCTCGATCTGGCACCCGCCTCTACTCGTGATCGCGTGAATTATGGGCTGGCCCTGTTGCGCGCCGGAAAAGCCAAAGAAGCTATGGCTGAACTGCAGAAAGCACAGAAAGAAGATCCCGCGATTCCGCACACCTGGTTCAACCTGGGAATAGCCTATAAGAAAGAATTCGATCATGCCGCCGCAATCCAGCAGTTTGAAGGCATGATCCGGCTCGTTCCTGATGAGCCCGTAGCTCACTACAATCTCGGTATCGAATACAAGCTGACCGGCAAATCCGATCAGGCCCTGCCGCAATTCGAGACTGCATCCCGATTGAATCCTAACTTTGCCGCCCCTCACTTTCAGCTTTATAACGCTTATCGTGAAGCCGGACGTAAGGAAGACGCTGCACACGAGCTGGAACTCTTCAACGAAATAAAGAAAAGGAAGGCAGGGGCCGCGGTTCCTGAAGATCCTGAATGGAGTTTTTATTCGGAAATCTACGACGTCGCAGCACTGGACAGCGACTTTGAGATTGACACGGCATCGCCAGCATTCAAGTTCCAGCCGCGCAAAGTGGCTTCCGGGCTGGATGCGCGCAGCGCCGGAATGACCGTCATCGATGCTGATGGCGATGGCCAGCCAGACCTGCTGGCATGGTCGAAGAATGGTGTGATCCTTCTGAAGAATGGAACAACGCCAATCGCTGATTCCGGCCTCGAAAATCTGCGCGACGTGATCTCCATAGCTCCCGGAGATTTCAATAATGATGGCTTGGCCGACCTTGCGGTGATCACCTCAACCGGCACATCGCTGTTCGTGAACCATAACGGCAAATTTGAAGCCTTTGCCGCAAAGCTCCCCGAAGGGCATTTCAGAAAAGCCGTCTGGCTCGATTTTGACCACGATTACGACCTTGATCTGCTTCTGCTGGGCGAACAATCGGTGCTGCTTCGCAATGATGGCAGCGCGGGCTTCAGCGATCAGACCAGCCGCTTCCCTTTCGTAGCCGGGCATGCCGTAGACGCGGCCACATTCGAACTGGTGCCTGACAACAATGAGATGGATCTGGCCGTTCAGTACGACGATGGAAGAATCGTCATCTATCAGGACCAGTTGCTGGGTCGTTACCAGGCAAGAGTCCTTCCGGGCACGATGCAGGGTGCGTCCGGAATTCAGGCAATCGATCTGAATAATGATGGATGGCCTGATCTGGTGGTAGCGAGTTCCAGCGGTCCGCGGGTGCTGATCAATGAGCATGGCAAGCTGGTGGAAAGCAATGCCGGAATACAGGAGAAAGGGCCGGTGGTTGTCTCCGACCTTACTGATCGTTCCCTGGCGGACATAGTTGTAAACACCACTGTGTTCCGCAATAACGGCCGGGGCAAGTTCCTGCGCTCCACCACTGAGATGCTCCCCGCCGCTGTGGCCATGGCTGAAGCCGACTTTAATAATGATGGGCGGCCTGATCTCGCAGTGATTACCTCCGAAGGCAACCTAGAACTGGCTGCCAATAACACTGCGACTTCAAATCGTTTTCTAAAAGTCCAGTTGGAAGGAGTAAAAAACCTGAAGCAGCCACAAGGCGCAGTAGTGGAGGTGAAGGCCGGAGCATGGTATCAGAAGCGCATCTACGCCGGACTGCCGCTGCTTTTCGGGCTGCGTGACTATTCGGAAGTAGACACGGTTCGCATCACCTGGCCCAACGGTCTGGTGCAGAACGAAACCCGGCAAGTCGCGGGTAAGGAATTCGCGTACAAGGAGAAGCCACGGCTCTCCGGATCGTGTCCCATGATCTTCGCCTGGAACGGTGAAAAGTTCGAATTCATCACTGACGTCCTGGGCGTGGCGCCCCTGGGTGCGAGCAATGGCGATGGCCAGTTCTTCCCTGTCAACCATCGCGAGCACATTAAAATTCCCGGAGCTACGCTTCAGGCGAGTGATGGTTATTATCAGATCAGGATCACGGAAGAATTGCGCGAGGTTTCCTACCTCGACAAAGTGCAGCTCATCGCCGTTGATCATAAAGCCGGGGAGGAAGTCTTTACCAATGACAAATTCAAAGGCCCGCCGTTTCCGCCATTCCGCCTGTTCGGCGTAGAGCATAAGCTTTACCCTGTGCGCGCCACCGACCAAGTTGGCAACGACGTACTGCCGCAATTGCTCAAGCATGACGCTCGCTATGTAGACGGCTTTAAACATAATTATGCAGGCACTGCCGAACTGCATACCCTTGATCTGGATTTCGGCAAGGCTGCCCCTGAGAATCGTGCTGTGCTGGTTCTTGATGGATGGATCGACTGGGCAGACGGCAGCACCTTCATGTCCGCTGCCCAGGAAAGCAAGGATGGATTAATCTTTCCTTATATTCAGGTCAAAGATTCCTCCGGCCATTGGAAGACTGTTGTGGAAGACATGGGGGTTCCCTCCGGCAAGCAGAAAAGCCTGGTGGTGGACCTTACGGGAAAATTTCTCTCTTCAGCGCGGGAAGTCCGGATTGTTACCAACATGTGCCTCTACTGGGACGAAATTTATCTCAGCGAGAAAACTTCTGCGCCGTCGGTCAGGCTCACCAGGCTCGACCCTGAAACCGCCGACCTGCGCTACCGCGGCTTTTCTCACGCGAGGATTCACCCGGCGCGCACCCAACCGGAAAGCTTCAGCTATGAGGAGTGGTCTGCCACGACCATGTGGAATCCTACCGCCGGTCTGTACACCCGTTACGGCGAGGTGCGGGAACTTCTCACCAGCGCAGACGACCGCCTAGTCATCATGGGCTCCGGGGACGAGTTGCGCCTGCTCTTCAAGGCAAAAGGCTTACCGCCTATAGCCAGAGGGTGGACCCGCGATTTCCTTCTGCTGGTAGATGGATGGGCCAAAGATGCAGACGCCAACACTGCGTATGCCCGCAGCGTGGAGCCGCTGCCTTTTCATGGGATGTCCAGCTATCCCTATCCTGAGCCGCAACATTTTCCCCATGACGCCGCACACCGAGAATATCAGAGGTCGCTCAATACCAGGAGACCAGTCAACGATCTGCTTTCATTGCGGCCTTAGGCCGGCAAATTTCTGCGCATGGCTTTCGGACTTGGCACATTGTTCTCCTATTCTTCGCTGTCACTATCCCAGCCGTTCTGGTGTTAAGCATGGATTAGGTTTTGCCATCGTGCCATAGTCATTTTGTCCTAAGCGAAATTTTTGTAAATTCCGATTTTGACACTTTATTTTTTTCTTTTTTAGGAGCATAGTTTCGTCCGCAGGTTGTTACGCAAATTTCCCAAGGCCAGTTGTCTCACACGTTGAAATCTGAAAATTGCTGCTTGTAAGGTTTGGTTTTT
This sequence comes from Candidatus Angelobacter sp. Gp1-AA117, assembly GCA_003223515.1. Taxonomy (GTDB): domain Bacteria; phylum Acidobacteriota; class Terriglobia; order Terriglobales; family Acidobacteriaceae; genus Angelobacter. The sequence goes on along the minus strand of QHVI01000050.1, from coordinate 36,117 downwards.
TCAAACTCTACGCACCAGCCGCATTTTGCTTCAAAACCACACGTGCCTTCACCGGGAGCAGACCACCAATGGAACTGGAGACAATCAAAACCAAAATCAAAGACGCTATTCAGCAGGTTACAGGCGTTGATGCCACCGGCATCTCTGACTCTGCGTCCTATATAGACGATCTGGGCCTGGATTCCCTCGCCATCCTGGAAATCGCCGTGGCTGTAGAGAATCACTTCAAATTTCACGCCACCGACGAGGAGTTATCTTCCATCCGCACCGTTGAAGACACAATCGCGCTGGTGAAACGGCGCATGTTCGCGGAAGTGGCATGACAACCCGGCCTGCCATCGCAGTCACCGGTCTGGGAATGGTCACCTCCATCGGCACCGGCCGGGAGGAATTCTGGAATGCTTTGCTAGCGGGCAAGTGCGGGTTTGGTCCGGTGCGGAGCTTCAACACCAGCGGCTACAGCGTCCACCTGGGCGCTGAGATTCTGGATTTTGATCCGCGCACCCACGTGGCCCGCCTGAATCCTTCCATGATCGGCCGCTCTTCGCAGCTTGCCATTGCTGCTGCCCGGCTCGCCCTGGCAGATGCATCCATGGATCTGGGAACCATTGACCGCAGCCGCGCCGGTGTCTGCGTGGGAACTACCTCGGGCGAACCGCACTTCATTGAGCGCTTTGACGATCGCTACGTGCAGGGAGAGATGGCCCGCGCAGGCGATGGTTTCATTCGCGGATATCCATGCCACGTGGTTCCCGGCCACGTAGCGGCAGAGCTGGAGTTTGCAGGCGAAACCATGATGATCCCCACCGCCTGCGCTGCCGGGAACTATGCTATCGCTCACGCCTCTGACGTTCTGCGCGCCGGGCGTGCCGACATCATGCTGGCCGGCGGAGCAGATTGTTTTTCGCGCATTACCTACACTGGTTTCGCGCGGCTGGGAGCCATCGCTCCGGAGCTTTGCCAGCCTTTTGACCGCAATCGCAAAGGCATGGTTCCGGGTGAAGGCGCTGCCTTTCTGCTGCTGGAAAGAAAAGACGAGGCTATGGCGCGGGGCGCGCGGATTTATTGCGAGATTGCCGGTTACGGACTTTCCTGTGATGCACACCACATGACGGCTGCGCATCCGCGGGGAGAAGGCGCATCGCGAGCCATGGCGATGGCGTTGAAGCAAAGCGGCATGGCCGCCGAAGACGTGGATTACATCAGCGCCCATGGCACAGGCACGCCTACGAATGACCGACTGGAAACCATCGCGGTGAAAAAGACCTTCGGAGATCTCGCCTACAAGGTTCCGATCAGCTCGGTAAAATCCATGCTTGGGCACACCATGGGAGCAGCCTCCGCCATTGAAGCTGCCGTTTGTGCCCTGGCGATCACACATCAACAGATTCCGCCCACCATGAACCTGCATGAGCAGGACCCGGAATGCGACTTGGATTTTGTGCCGAATCAGGCCCGCAAGTGCAACGTAAAGGTCGCCATGAACAATGCTTATGCGTTTGGTGGCAATAACTCTTCACTGGTATTTACTGCATCTGCAGCGTAACCGCACAACAACGGTATTTCGTGATGAAAAGAGTGGCCATTACCGGAGCTGGAGTCATCACCTCATTCGGCGACTCGCCGGCGAAGTTTCATTCCGCGCTCTGCAACGGAGAAAGAGCTGCATACCGGCTGGACCATTCTGAAGCCGGGGTTTCCGTCTGCAGGCAGGGCGGTCATATCGGTTCGTTTGAACCAGAGCAGTATCTGAAGGGAAAACCGCTCCGGCCGCTGGACCGCACCGGACGCATGGTTGCCGCAACCGCCAAGCTGGCCCTGGAAAACAGCGGGTGGACTGTTGAAATGCTGCGCGGCCATGATGTTGGCCTGGTGCTGGGCACGATGTTTGGCAGTGTGCATACGATCTCTGAGTTTGACCGGCGCGGGCTTACCGAAGGCCCTTCCTATGTCAGTCCCATGGATTTCGCCAACACCGTATTGAACGCGGCCGCCGGCCAGACAGCTATCTGGCACAACCTGCGCGCCATCAACTCCACCATTGCCTGTGGCGCCACTTCAGGACTGATGGCCCTTGGATATGCCGCCGATCTGATTCGCTACGGCAGCCATACAGCGCTGCTTGCCGGGGGCGCCGATGAATTCTGTTTTGAATCGTTCTGCGGTTTCGACCAGGCGGGGCTGCTGTGCAGATGCAATGGGCACAGCGAATTTCCGATTCCTTTTTCGGCACAGCGCAGCGGCTTCGCTCTGGGAGAAGGGGCGGGCCTGCTGATGCTGGAAGAATGGAATGCAGCCGTGGAACGTGGCGCGTCTATCCTGGGTGAAATCCGCGGACATGGCAGCGCCTATGATCCTGCCGGTAATGTCGAATGCGGTACTGAAACGATTACCCGCGCCATGAACTCCGCTTTGCATGACAGTGGAATTCTCTCCGCTGAAATCGGCTGCATCAGCGCATCCGGGAATGGAAGTGTGGCCGCAGACCGGAATGAAGCCGTAGCGATCCACGCAGCTTTCAATGGCAGCGGTGACGCAGTGCCGGTCACCGCGATCAAGTCAATGGTCGGCGAAGCGCTGGGGGCATCGGGCGCTTTGCAGGCCGTGGACCTGTTGCAAACCATGCAGACAGGTGTGCTGCCCGGCATTCGCGGCCTGGAACAGCCCGGCCCTGAAATACCGGCATTGAATTTATGCCGCGACAAGCAGGAGATTACCGCCGGCTTCGGACTGATTAACTCCGTGGGCTTTGATGGCAATGCCTGCTCGCTGGTGATCGCGGGTGCAAGCCCAGGACTTTAATGGAAGCCCCGGACTTTAGTCCGGGGAAATAAAATATCTGCAAAACAGCGCTTGAGCGCTGGTGGCGTTGCAACGGAATTACGTTTTACATTTTGAGAATATTCGGGAGTGAGCTTTGCTGATTGATTCTGAAGAAGTGCCGACACGCAATGGCTCAAGTGCCGCACTCGTTCCCCGCTTTGACAAGCAGGGCTACAGTGATGAGGCGGTGGCTGCCCGGCGCAAGTGGGTGGAAGAGAAGACCGGAGCAACGCTGACTCATGTCGGCTCCTATTCTCTTTCCAGCGAACAGATGCGAGGGAACATCGAAAATCCTATTGGCACAGTACAGATGCCCGTAGGAGTTTCCGGTCCGCTCCTGATTCACGGCAGTCATGCTCAAGGCACATTCTACGTTCCTCTTGCCACCACGGAAGGCGCTCTGGTGCGCTCCTATGAGCGTGGAATGGTCACGCTCACACGCTCGGGCGGCGTTACCACGCGTCTCTATCTTGATGAAAACCGTGTCAGCCCGGTGTTTCTGTTGGCCGATGTGGCCGCAGCACATGACTTTGCTTCCCAACTGAACCAGAGCTTCTCCATCCTCAAACAGGAAGCCGAATCCACCACGCGGCATGGCAAGCTGCTGCGTCTGGAATGCCAGCCCGTGGGCCGTGAAGTGATCGTGAATTTCTGCTACTTCACCGCCGACGCTCATGGCATGAACATGATTGTAAAAGCCACGGAGCGGGCCTGCCGCTGGATCATGCTGAACAGCGCCGCGACCGATTTCTGGCTGTTCAGCGGGCACAGCTCGGAGAAGCGTGGCAGCGGCAGCTTATTTGCCGGAGGCAAAGGCAAGAAGGTGGTTGCCGGGGCCAGGATTCCATCTTCACTGCTGCGCCAGTACCTGCACATCACGCCGGTACAGCTTGTGGACCTGTGGCACCACACAGTCATTGGACATCTTCATGCCAATACCATCGGCTACAACGGACATTACGCGAATGGCCTGACGGCGCTGTTCATCGCTTGTGGGCAGGACGTAGCGAATGTAGCCAATTCAGCCATCGGTATCACCAATTTTGAACTTGCAGAAAATAATGATGTATATGTCTCAGTAACGCTGCCCTCACTGACCCTTGCAACCGTGGGCGGCGGCACGGGGCTAAGCACCAGCCTCGAATGCTTGCAGATGTTAGGCGCCGTGGGAAAAGCAGGCGCCCCTAAACTGGCAGAAATTGCCGCTGCTACACTGCTTTCCGGCGAGATCTCCATGGCGGCCGCCATCGCCAGCGGAGAGTTCGTCAATGCCCACGAAAGCTACGGACGAAATCGACCAGAACCCTGAACCCGGACAGCCGTTGTTGACGGCGTGATAGGAAACGCATCAACTTCCCGGAACAGACAGGTAGGAGAACATGTTGCCGCCACTGCACTTAGATTCTGTGGTCTCGACTGCATATCTTGAGGGGCGCAGCCGCTTCGGCGATCTTGGTCTTGAATTGCCGGCCTATGCTGCCCGCCTCCACTCTATCGTAAGAAAACATCTCGGCCTCTCACCGGAACCGGCCGAGGCATCGGCGTTCGTGAAATCGCTGCACCTGGACGATCTTTACCTGGCTACTGCCTGCGCGCAATACAGTCCGGGGCATAACGGCAACGGCGGGAATGGCTCTGCGGACCACGCCAGCGCTGCCTGGAAAATCCTGGAAACTACCTACAGAGGATTTGTCTGCGACCTTGTGCGATTTTTTTACCGGCCTGGTTTTGTCTCACAGGATCTGGCCGACAACATCATTGCGGACCTGTTTCTCCCCGACCGTTCGGGCGCCAGCCGCATTGCATCGTATGATGGCCGAAGCTCCCTGAGCACCTGGCTGCGGGTGATCGTCTGCAACCGGTCTATCAATGCCCAGCGCTGCAGCGCGAATGCCAAGAGCACTGACATACAACCGGAGATGCCGGACGAGCCGGCGCTCCAGAACATTGAGATGACCCTGCGGGCGAGGCGTTACCGGGCTGCGCTGGAAGACTCCCTGGGATGCGCCTGCCACAAACTCACGCCCCGGGAACGCCTGGTACTTTTGTGGCGCTATGAGGATGGTCTACAATTGGGACAAATTGCCAAGCTACTGGGTATTCATCAATCCAACGTGACAAGACAGTTGGAACGCATGCAGAGCAAGCTGCGCGACGATGTCATTGCTGTGCTTTCGACCAAACATGGCCTGAGCCGTTCGGCCATTAAGGAGTGCCTGGAAGACATCACGGAGAATCCCCGGCATGAAATTTCGATTCTTGATTTTCTCAAGGTGCTCCAGCAGCCAGCCCACAATGGTTCGGGAATGGCTGCTGCAATGACTCCTGCGATCTACAAATCATCTGCTGGTCACGAAACGGCTATGAATACCGATCTTCCGAAAGGAGCATAGCTCGATAAGAGACTTGAATGCTTTGTGCCGCCCAGGCGCAATCAAGTCTGCTGGCCATATCGGGAAGCAGGCGTGGCGCACAAGCGCGCTCGTGAAGAAAAATCCGGGCACCTCAGGGACCAAGAGATCGCCGCCTTCGTGAGCGGCTCGCTCTCTTCGCGCAGACGGGAGTCTATGCTTACCCACGTGGCTGATTGCCCGGCTTGCAGGAAGATTGTCTCCCAAACCGTTGCCAGCCAGAAGACGGTGAAAGATCCCACCAGCCGCAAGCGCCGCAGACCATCAAAAAAGTAGCTCCCGGTTTGCGCCATGAAATGCCTCACTGTGCAACTCCAATGCCAACTGCTGTCTATCATTGAGGAGGCTTGTGTGAGCGGTATTCCGGGACAACTCCGATGAGACGCATCGATGTTCTGGTGGCGGGCGCCGGGCTGGCTGGATTGACTTGCGCCTTCGAACTCAGCACCCTCGGATTCAACGTCCTCTTGCTTGAATCCCGTGAAGTGGTCGGTGGACGCACCTCCTCATGGATACAGGACGGAATGCCGGTGGAATCCGGCCTTCATCGCGTTCTGGGCTTCTATCGCGCTTTCCCCGACCTGCTGCGCAAGGCAGGCATTGAACTCAACAGCATTGTTTACTGGGAAGATGAAGTTGAAATCCGCCTGCCCGATCATCGTGGAGCAGCAGTGCTGGGCGCTGCTCCACTCTATCGTCCATTCGAAACATTTGTGGGAGCGCTGAACCTTTTTCAAGTGCTCTCCCCGGTTGACCTATTGTCATTGCCGGGCTTTCTTGCAGGCGGGCTGCTCGAATATTTCAGCAATCCCCTTAATCTGGACCAATCCAGCGTAACCGCCAAGGCCAGGGCTTACGGTGTAACGGAAAATGCCATTCGCAACCTGCTTGTGCCGTTGACTTCAGGGTTGTACTTCCTGCCTCCAGAACGGTATTCGTCCTACGCATTCTTCGGTGTGCTTGGACCATACCTTCCATGGATTTATACGGTGCGCGTCGGCGCTTTCCTGGGAGGAATGACGGAAGTCATGGCCGGACCCCTGGCCGCCGCAATCAGGCGCAATGGAGGTGAAGTAAGGACCGGAGTTCCGGTCGAGCAACTGCTATTCGAGAACGGACGTGTGACAGGCGTGCAAGCGGAAATGAACGGATCTACGCTTCTCATGTCGTAGTGGCAACCTCGCTCGAGCCGGCCCAGCGGCTGATTCGGGAGACGTTCGGAGCTCACCCGTGGTTTCAGCCGATGTTGCGTTTGCCCTCCATGCCCTCGGTCACCATCCAGATGGAACTGGATGGGCCCTCGATGGAGATTGACCATACTACTTTCGGCCCACATACCGTGTTGGCCAGCTTTGCCGAGCAGTCACGCACGACTTTCCGGGGCTTGCCCGGCCGCATCTCCATTATTCTGACCCCGCCGGAAGAATTCCTTCCCATGACGCCGGAGGAGATCTTCGAAATCACCTGCCGCGATGCTGACCGGCTGGGACTGCGGGTAAGCAACCATGTAACGCGCTATCGCGTGGTGAAGCTTCCGGCAGATTTCTATTCACTCTCGCCGGGCACAGACGCTCTCAGGCCACCGCAACAAACGCCGATTCCCGGACTAACCCTGGCCGGAGACTACACCCGCCAGCAATACCTCGCCACCATGGAAGGCGCCGTGGTCTCCGGAAGACTGGCAGCTCAGATGGTGCAGGCAGCGATACCTAGAAGAACGGCAGTGGGGGTGGGTTAGGCATGCCCACGATTACGAGAATTTTGTTCTCAATTGGGGGCGGAGATGGGACGGTTCTCGATGAGGATTTGGTAAATGGGTAATTTGGAAAATGGGTCAATTGAAACCGAAACCCCTGGGATGGATCAAGGTATGGACTCAGTGGACTGGGTGGACGGTATCAGGCTGACGCCCAAATTCCTACTGAACACCGGATCTGAGGGTGGCTGCGCTCCATAAAGCTTCTTTTGTCAGGGCGGAGGCCCTAGTGCCCTGACACGATGTTTGCAAGAAAACCCAGTGTTTATGCGGGTTGTCAGGGTGTCAGGCTGTCAGGGCCAATTTTTCATTCCAGCAGCAGCGGGCCGTCGAAACGGGCGTCCATGCGGGCGTCATGTTCGGGCAGCCAGGCATTGAAGTGAATGGTGAAGTCGTTGCGGTCGTACCCCTGGCCTCGCTCACCGCAATCGTGACGCTGATTGCGGACTTCGATGCCCCAGCGGCGAAGCAAGCTATGGATACGGTTTAGCGCAGCAGCGAGGCGCGAAGGCCAATCACTGCCCAAAAGACAGGCGATCTGGAAGAGAGGCTCAAGACAGTCCTGCTCGCGGGGAGAGGATATGAGCTCGACATCATCATAAGAAAAGGGCGCCGCCTGCATGAGGGCGTCGAGGTTGGCGACGGCCCAGGCCTTCATGGATTCAACAAGAGGAGCAGCCATTGCACTGGCTTCACCCAGCCGAAACTTGCGGAAGAAGCCATAGTCAAAGTTCTGCACGAGAGCAATAGGAATAAAATGCTCGACAATATTTTGCGGCAATAAGAAGTCGCCGGCCAGGGCCTTGGGACAAAAAACATCGAAATCCTGAATAGCGTTGCGCTTAGACAGGCTGAACGTGCCGCCACGGCGCGCGCCATTCATGAGCAAAGCGCAAGTGCGAGCACGAGCAGCCGGAGAAAAGATGGTGTGGCAGTCATCGAGCAGCACGGTTGGACGCTGAGCGGTAACCTTGCCCACCAGGATAGCCGGAGTTACAGCAGAGGCAAACCAGGAATCTGCACAGAGCAGGCCGAGCAACTGCAGGCACAAGGTCTTACCCGACTGCTTTTCCGGGGAATGAATGAACAGGTACGGAGTGGCACCAGCAGCGGCAAAGCAGTGGGTATGCAAGGCCCAAAGCTGCAAGACGGTGCGCTGATCGGGCGTGCAATGGAGATAGTGGCGGAAGAACTTCTCCAGGCGATCGAGCATATCGTGAGTGGGGGCAGGTGCAGGTGTTTCTTGAACCATGGTCTTCGTCCTTCAACATAGTGATATATTAGAAATATTACAATGTCAAGGGGATTTCAAAATTTGGGGGTAAATTCCAGAAGGTACTGCGCCACCTAATTTTCAACATAGCGCGGCAGGCCGCAACCAAACGGCAACACCTTTGCAACACAGAGGAACAGAGTAAGCAGAGGCAATAAGAATCAAAACCTTAACCGCAGCGTGGCGAGCCACAACCAAACGGCTTTAACCGCAGAGAACGCAGAGAGCGCAGAGGAAGGCAAGTAAGGCGCGAATGACGCGAATAGCGCGAATTTACGCGAATTTTTTACGTGCAAGTTTCGCTGATAATTCTTCGCCCCTTGAGACGAATTTGATTGTTAGCAATACAGAGACATGGAGAAAAACGATAAGAATTTGTGGAGGTGATCCGAATATTTACCTTCCCGCCAAAGACAAAGTCTCATCCGCAAATACGGGAGGAAAAGGGAGGTCACGGAGAAGCGCCGAATTCTTTTCGGGTCGCGAAGAATTTGAAACATAGCAATGCAATACAGAGGGCCCACAAAGGTTTCACAAAGGACATAGAGAAAGCACTTAAGAGAAAGTAAAGAGGTTATTTTTTCGTGATCCAGTCCGGAAAGATTCTTCGTGGCCTGAAACGAATTTGATCATTCAGTAGCACAACATCAGGTCAAACATGGTTACATTCTGTGATTTCTCTATTTAATAGCGGATAAGGCTAACTAAATTTTCCTGTCTAAATTTCCTTGACTCAAATCCAGGGTTCCCGTATGCTACGTGCGCTCGTTGACACCCATATGTGGTGCCGGGCATATTGCTCAGGAAAATTTACACCTTACCTTCCCGTTCATTTTGGCAGGCAATTATGAATAGCCTGCTGAACGGCGGAATTCCCGCTCCTCATCTCGAGATTCATGACGACTTGCGATAGCGAGACGGGAGATCTCTGGGCGCGCCAACCAGCAAGCGCTGCCCGGCAGTTATCGCCAATGCCGCCGAAACAAATTTCTGGAGCGCAAGCTTTTCCCGGTCTAAGGATCAGGCAAATACCGGATGTAGCCAAGGAGGATTATCGATGAAAGCAGTCAAGCTCGGTTCGGTTTCAATCTTCATTGCCGCACTGCTGGTAGCAGGAGCGGCCTATGCACAAGTAGTCGACCCTGGCGTTCGGAGCACAACGGGAGTGAATGCCGGCCAACCGCTGGCGTCCGTATCAGCCAACGCAAATGATCTGGCATTTTTCAATGCCGGACTCGCACAGTTCAACGAACACCAGACAGTTACCGGAGATAACCCCGGTCTGGGGCCACGGTTCAACCTTGACGGGTGCGGCGGATGTCACTCCCAGCCGGCGCCCGGTGGTACGAGCCCCAATGCCAACATCTTTCCCAAAGTGGGACCCAATCCCCAAAGCCAAGTCATCGTCAATGGGGTGGTAAGCGGCAACACGAATACCATTCCCTCATTCATCACAGCGACTGGTCCGGTGCGCGAAGCCCGGTTCCCGTTCTTCTTTAACGCCAACGGCACCGCCAACACCGCGAACCCGAACGGCGGAGTGGAGACCTTGTTTACGGTGAGCGGCCGCGCCGATGCCGGCAATTGCAGCCTGCAACAGCCCGGCTTTGCTGCGGCCCAGGCTGCCAACAACCTCATTTTCCGCATTCCCACGCCGGTATTTGGTTCGGGCATGATGGCCAACATTGACGACTCAACCCTGTTGATCAATCAAGCAAACAATGCCAATAACTCGTTCGGTGTTGCCGGAACGTTCAACCACAACGGCAATGACGGCACCATCAGCCGCTTCGGCTGGAAGGCGCAGAACAAGTCACTGCTGCTGTTTGCCGGCGAAGCCTACAACGTGGAAATGGGTATCACCAACGAAATCTTCCAGCAAGACCGGCCACTGCCGGGAGAAGACGGTAATGGCGGCAGCGGCAACCTTGGTTTACCGGCCAACTGCCTGAACCTGGCACAGATCGGCTACCCGGAAGACATCACGCATTCCAATGGGACCAACGCGGCCAGTTCGTCCAGTGATATCACCTTGTTTAAGGTCTTCATGGAGGATCTGGCGCCGCCTAGCCTTCCACCACTGTTCCGGGCGGCTCAACTTCAATTGCCAATGGCCGTGCCCTGTTCAGCTCCGTTGGCTGCGCAGTCTGTCACACAACATCGCTCAAAACACAGCCTTCGCGGTTGACTGCGGGTTTGAGCAATGCCACTGCAAACCTGTTCTCTGATCTTGAGATTCATCACATGGGTACGGGCTTGGCGGATAACGTGTCCCAAGGCGGGGCCGGCGGAGACCAGTTCCGCACAGCGCCGCTGTGGGGAGTAGGGCAGCGCATCTTCTTCCTGCACGATGGCCGCACCAGCAGCCTCATTACGGCTATCAATGCTCACGGCAGCAATGGTTCTGAGGCCAACACCTCGCTGAACACTGCCGCCGCGTTGAGCCTCAGCCAGCAGCAGGACCTGATCAATTTCCTGCGCTCGTTGTAGTTTCTGTTTTTTTCAGGCGAGATCACAAATGTGATCTCGCCTTCTTTCACACACAACATAGCGCGGCAGGCCGCACCCAAACGGCAAAACCTTTGCAACACAGAGGAACAGAGTAAGCAGAGGCAATAAGAATCACAACCTTAACCACGGAGACACGGAGAACACTGAGACACGGAGAAAAACGATAAGAATTTTGTGGAGGTGATCCGATATTTACCTTCCCGCCAAAGGCAAGTCTCATCCGCAAATGCCTCTGGAAAAAGGAAGGTTGCGGAGGAGGATCGCTGGAATTTTTCTTCTCAGACCGCGAAGAACTTCAGGATTTACAGTTTAGAGGAAGCCGAGTTAGTTAGTTCTCGTTTGTTATTGGACAGTGTTCTGAAATCCTCAGACTTGGGAGGAACGCAGCTATGCAGTCGGGATGTTGGCGACTACTCATTATTGTTACGATGTGCATGCCATGGATGGCATGGGGCCAGCTTATTCAGGGAACTCCGGAACAGAGTCCGCCGATCCAGGCTGTTACTCCTAGTGGCGGAGATTTTTCTGATGTTACAAAGCCTGATCCGAAGAATATAGTGCCGAAGGACACTATTATCATCAAGGGCGCGTGGTCAAGCGCCAGCGATTCCAAAATCCCAGTGCCGGAAGGCAGCAGCGTAAGCAACAACATCTTCACGGATCCTTATTTCGGCATCAGCTATCCTCTGCCTCCCGATTGGGTGCAAAAGTACACTCCACCGCCGCCATCAGATACGGGAAGATATGTGCTGTCGCAAATCAGCCGGGCTGATACTTACAAAGGCGAAGCCAGAGGCAGTATTTTGTTCACCGCCCATGATATGTTTTTTACCCCGGTGCCTGCGGCCAATGCGCGGCAATATGTAAATTACACCAAGAACCACCTGCCGGAAGATTATCAACTCGAGTTGAAGCCGACCCAGACGACAATTGCAGGCCAGCCCTTCACATTCTTTGCCTATTGGTCTGTGGTGGCCCAACTGCACTGGTATGTACTGGCCACGGAGATTCGCTGCCATACGGTGGAGATCGTATTGATGAACCATGACCCGAAGGCTCTGGAAGAGCTGGTGGGGGATATGGACAAGAAAATGAAACTGCCGGTAGAGGCCAGCTCTACTGGTGGAACCGGAGGCGGCAATGTTCCTGTGTGCCTCAAGGACTATGCCCAGGGTGAGAACGTAGCTGAACGGGTTGATCCTGTGCTTACGGTACAAAGGTATAACGCAATCCCGGTGCGCATCATCATTAATAAGGAAGGCAAGATCAGGTATATCCATTTTCTCAGCGCCTATCCTGAGCAGGAAAAGACGATCACGGATGCTTTGAAGCAGTGGAAGTTCAGGCCTTATGAGAAAAACGGGCAGCGGCTGGAAGTGGAAACCGGCCTCATGTTTGGACGCCCCTCACTTCCGGTAGCTCCGGCCACGCCGGCGACAACCGATTGAAGTTTTCCTGCATGGATGGCGCACCACCATCCATGTGATGTTTTAGCCACAGATCAAACAAGGCGCGCCAGAGTTCCGCGCCCTCTCTCAGGTTTGTGGTTTCGGGCGAGGCATAAAAGTGTCTCGCCCAATTTTTTCGTGCGAAACCGGCTTACGCATTTCTTAAGCGCTCTGGCGGGACACAGCATCCTGCTGTGCCCTTACGCAAATCTTCGCTACTCAAATGTCTAGCTTTGTAGCCCAGAAGCACATCACCAGGATGCATCTGAGCGGATCTGCTGTCGCAAGGAGAGGTCTTGGCCAGGCGCTTCCGAGGTCTTCGCAGCGAGCCTAACAGCTCTTACGATGCGGTGGTGATTGGTGCGGGTGTAGGCGGCCTGGTGTGCGCCAACCTGCTGCTCCGCGCGGGCATGAAGGTGCTTCTGGTGGAGCAGCACTCCCTGGTGGGGGGCTATTGCAGCACGTTTCGCCGCAACGGTTATACCTTTGACGCGGCCACTCATTTTTATCCGCTGCTGGGCAATCCTGCGACGATTACCGGCTCTCTGCTGGCGGACCTGGGCATCACAACCGAATGGGTCAAGATGGACCCGGTGGATTCCTTCCACTTCCCCGACGGTTCGCGGTTCGCGGTTCCAGCCAGCTTTGATACTTACCTGCAAAGGCTCAAACAGGAATTTCCCGCCGAAGCCCATAATATTGACACGTTCTTTTCTCTCGCCCGGAAAACCTATCTCATCGGCCTGGTTCATTATTTTCGCAATGTAGCCACGGACCGCATTGTTCCCTACCAGCACCTGACCATTCGCGACGTGCTGGAAAGCCACTTTACCGATCCCAAGTTGAAGCTGCTGCTTACCGGGGACATTGGCCATTGGGGTTCACCGCCTTCGCGCACCTCGTTTGTCTTCGACTCCATGCTGCGCCTTGCCTACTTTCTGGGAAATTACTATCCACGCGGGGGATCGCAGGTGTTTGTCGACGAACTGGCCCAGCGCTTCGAGGAAGGCGGCGGGCACATCCTGATGAATACCAACGTGCGGCGTATTCATATTCATAATCACAGCGCACGCGGAGTTGAGATCGAGACCGGAAGCCTGCGCCACCGCGAGAGAAAACACATTTCCGCCGGTGTAGTGGTCTCAAATGCCGACCTGCGGCTGACACTGGAGCGAATGATCGGTCCGGAGTTGCTCGATCCTGATTACCTGGGGGGGATCAGGCAGCTTCGCACCTCCATGCCATGTTTTCTGCTGCACATCGGGCTGAAAGACATTTCTCTCGAAGAGTTGCGAAGGGCGGAGGGATATCACTGGAGTTCCTGGGACGCAGAAAACGTGGCAACCCAGGCCTTCAAAGTCTTTCTGCCGACGGTGTTCGATCAGGGGCTCGCGCCTCCGGGCGGGCAGATCATTATTGTGCAGAAGGTCACCAGGGTTGATTTTGACAATGTTGAAGACTGGAGCGCGCACAAAGCTGCCATCGAAAACTGGATTCTCGGTTCACTGGAGCGCTGCATCCCCGGCCTCTCCAGCAAGATCGTGGTCAAGCTGAGCGCCTCAGCGCAGACCTCATACCGGTACACGCTCAACCATCACGGCGCGATGCTGGGCTGGGAGATGTCGCCGGACCAGCTTGGAGAGCATCGCCCTGGAATTCAGGGGCCCTTCAAGAACCTTCATTTTGTTGGACATTGGGCGCAACCCGGTGGCGGCATCACTCCGGTGATGATTTCCGCCGTGCGCGCCGCCAGACAGATTACAGAAAGCACGGCAGTTCCCATAGGGTCGATACACAGCAGCCAAAATCTACCACAGAGACACAGAGATACGGAGGCGCAGTGTAGTGGAGTAAGAGCCGATTTTCTTGCCGCTGATTAACGCTGAAAAACGCTGAAAAACAAACCTAACCACAGATCGACACAGACAAACACAGATTTTGATAAGCAAATGACAGACATCATTCTGATTGCTAATGCTCGCCGCTCACCGACTGCTGAACTGCAAAGAGCGCTTGGCGATGTGCGGCTGATGAGCCCCCAAGATTTTTACGCATCTCATGCGGCTGATCGAGAACAGAGCTACATCTACTTGCCCACGGCTGACGGCACTCTGCCCGATTCAGCTGAAACTCAGCGCGTATTGCAGCATGCAGCGCAGGTATCAGCCGGACGATTTGTCCTGCTGTCCAGTGCATTCGTTTATGGCATTGGGCCGGGCAGGCAGGCGCTGGTTTGGGAAGATTACTCCCTTCCGGGTTGCGAGTCGCAGAAGATCTGCGAACAGTGGAGATCGCTGGAATCGCTGGCTGTAAAATTATTGAGCGGCGGGACAATCCTGACTGTTCTCAGGGTTTGTCCGGTTGCAGAGCCGTCTGTGTTCCCGGCGCGCTTGCTCTCCCATGGCTGGACAACCACCCTTCCGGGACATGATCCTGTCTTTCAATTCCTGAGCGTGGCAGATCTGGCGCGTGCCATACTTTGCGTGCTGGAACGGCAAGCCTGCGGGACATTCAATGTTGCGCCTGACAATGTAGTGCCTCTGCATCAGGCAGTGAGGATTCTGGGCAGCATACGTCTTCCCTTCCCGCGCACGCTGCAACGTATCACCCGTGGGGCAGAGTGCCTCGAATACCTGCGCTATTCCTGGAGCATCTCCGGCGAGAAGATGAAGCGCGAACTTGGATTTGTACCGCAGAACTCGAGCGTGACAGCCCTGCTGCAAATGCGCGGAGGTGAAGCCGAGACAAAACAAGCTGCCGGGTTCGACCTGTTTGGCATGGACAAAGATTACATCCGGTTCTACGGCAAGACGCTGTTCAAGTTTCTCAGCGAGTTTTACTGGCGCATTGAAGATAGAGGAATGGAATATATTCCTGCCCAGGGCCGCGCGCTGCTGGTGGGAATGCATCGCGGCTTCATGCCGTTCGACGGCGTAATGGCGCTGCACACCATCGTGAAAAAGACCGGCCGGTATCCACGCTTTCTCACCCATCCTGGCTTATTGAAGTTTCCGTTCCTGGCCAACTTCATGACCAAACTCGGTGGCGTGGTGGCCTGCCAGGAAAGCGCGGATCATGTTCTTGCCAGCAACGAGTTGCTGGGAATCTTTCCTGAAGGAATTCACGGCGCGTTCTCACTGTACCGTGACGCATACAAGCTGCAAGGCTTTGGCCGGGATGCCTTCGTCAAACTGGCGTTGCGCCACCAGGCCCCGATTGTGCCCTTTGTGACAGTCGGCAGCGCCGAGATTTTTCCCATTGTCGGCAAGATCAAGTCAAGGCGCTGGACCCGTTATGCCGGATGGCCATTCATTCCCATCACGCCTACGTTTCCTCTCGCGCCGGTGCCGTTGCCTTCCAAGTGGCACACGCAATTTCTGCCGCCCATCAGCACCGAGCAGTATGGGCCGGAGGCGGTAGAAGACCGCGCGGTAGTGAGAGCGATCAGCCGCGAGGTACGCATGGCAATGCAGCAGGCCGTAGACGACATGCTGGCGCGGCGCAAGTCTGTTTTCTTCGGATCAATTTTCGAGCGGAGCCAAGATGAGGGCCAAAGCAAGCCTCTCCCGGTTTAAGAACGTTTTTTTCACCGTGGCTCGCCACGCTGTTCTGCACATCGTCCACCAGCGGGCCGCGCGATGGCCCCGCCTCGCCCGCCGGATTCCGGGAACTCGTTTGTCAGGCCCGAGAAGGCTTCGTCTGGCCATTGAAGAGATAGGCGGCACCTTTATCAAGTTCGGGCAGATGCTGGCCATGCAGTCTGACCTTATGCCCCTGGAATATTGTGCCGCGCTTTTCAGCCTCTTCGACCAGGTGCCTGCCTTTCCTTATTCAGACGTGGAAAAAACTTTTCTGGAGGACCTGCAGCGGCGTCCACAGGAAGTTTTTGATCAGTTCGACCCTGCTCCCGTCGCTACAGGCTCTATCGGGCAGGTTCACGTCGCAATGTTGCAGGGCAAGAAAGTTGCGGTGAAGATCAGGCGGCCAACCATTCTCAGCGATTTTGACGCCGATATCGCAACACTCCGCTTTACGGTTGGCACGGTGAAGCTGCTGCGTATCCGTTCTCTCTACTGGATCGTTGCTCCGACGGAAGAATTCATTGCCTGGACCCGGGAAGAACTCGATTATCGCCGTGAAGCCCACTACATGGATGAACTGGGCCACAACGCCAAAGACAATGCGCAGGAAAAAGTTCCGGCGGTTTTCTGGAGTTGCACCACCACGCGCATACTCACGGTGGAGTTTCTGGATGGGATTACCATCTCAGAGTATCTGCGGCAACGGGAAGCCGGGAAAGTACCGGCTGCCAGTCCCGACTTTGATCCAGGGATTTACGGTGCGCGTCTCATCGACAATTTCCTCGGCGACGCTTTCCGCCATGGCATGTTTCACGCGGATTTGCATCCCGGCAATCTCATGATCATGCCCGGGAATGTGGTTGGATATATCGACTTCGGCATCTCGGGGATCTTAAGCCGTTACTCGCGGCGCCACCTGATCTCGATGACATTGGCTTATGCGCGTGGAGACATCGAAGGCATGTGCGAAGCTTTTTTCCGCATCACCACCTTCGACAAGAAGGCGGACACGGGCTCCTTCCATCGCCAACTGAAGGAATTATCGAGCACCTGGTACGGCGCAGACAAAAGCGAAAGCCGCCTGCGCAAGAGCATTACTTCAATCATGCTTGAGCTGCTGCTGCTCTCCCGTGCAAGTGGTATCTGGCCACAGCGGGATGTCATTAAATACATTCGCTCGGCCATTGCGTTAGATGGGTTGATGAAGACCCTTTCACCGGGACTGGATATCGGCCGCCATCTCGAAGAGGCATGCGAGCGCCACATCAAGCGCGATGCATTCCGCAGCCTGGTCTCGCTGGAAACGCTCTCCGGCTGGTTCGGCGGCAATGTCCGCCTGGTTCGGGATGGTTTCCTGCGCACTTTCGCCATACTGAGGAGAGCTGGCGCAGGCACACCGCCGGCATCTGCTTCCTTTGCCGCAAACTCGAAGACTCCGGCACGCAAGGGAGGCGCGTGGCCACTGCACGTCTTATGGATCGCTGTCTGCCTGGCAGCCATTTGGCGGCCGCAGAGACTGACTCCTCTGCAACTTGCCATTCCTCTGGTGCTGGTGCTCGCACTGGTGGCGTGGCAAGCGCTGCGACATCCGCGATCCTCCGCCAGCGAGGCTTCCAGTACCCAACCATGATGCGCCGCTGGACACATCGCCGCCCACACAGGCCCGCCGCGAGTACGCGCACCGCCAGCGGCACTGCAGCGCTTTCCGGCAACCATCTGGCCATGGAACAGCATGCCCGGCAGGCGCGCCAGCATTTGCAGGAACTGGGACCAGCACATTCGTGTCTTGCTTTGTATCTGGCTTCGCGTCTGGACGCCCTGCCGGCGGAATACTGCCGTGAGTTTGCCCTGGCTCCTGATTCTTCTCAGGTACTTCCCCCGGCCCAGGTGCATGAAATTCTGGGGCAGGAATTGGGAGCACAGTTTGACCGGGTCTTCGCGGAATTTGATTTCCTTCCCTTTCAATCCACGCTGATCGCCCAAAGCCATTATGGGCGACTCAGAACCGGCGCTGAGGTTGTCGTCATTTTGCTGCATCCTTTCTGGTATGGATTGCAAAACAAGATTGTCCCGGAATTTCTGAATGTCACGGAGATTGAGGCGCTATTCGGCGGCCTGTTGCCCTTCGATGTGCTGACTGATTTCAGCACTGCGCTTGGGCGTAAGGCCGACCTGGCGCTGACGAGAGAAGCCCTGGAGTTGCTGGCGCGGGATAGCGCATCGTTTGAATTCCTTTTTTCGCCCCGGACTTTTGCTGAACTCTCAACCGCGAAGCTGTTGACCATTGAGCGGCTCCAGGCGCCCTCTCTGCTCTTCCAGCATCAGGACAACGGGGCGCGCCGTCTTTGTCACGTGTGGCTGCAACAGGCTGTGCATGGCCGCTGCTTTCCTGTTGATCTGCAGATGCACAATATTTATGTGCTCGAGGACAACAGGATTTCTTTCCTCGGTTGCGAATTTGTCGGGCTCCCCAGCAGCACCAGGGAAAATCTTTCAAAGTATCTGGGCGCCTTGATGGCAAATGATCCCGATACAGCCGCCATGTATCTGCTGCGCGAAATGGCGCCCCGCCACGCACACCACAAAATCGATACTGAGCTGTTTCGTACGAATTTCCGGCAGGCCGCCTACTTTGGGATGCTGGAGCCCATCCTGGGCACAGACAGCAATGCGCTGGCGCAGCTTGTCTTCCAGCACTGGAAGACCGCACTGGACCATGGCTATGTTCCGCAGCCACACCTGCTCTGCTTTTATCGCGGCCTGTTTTCTGTGGCGAAGATCGCCAAGCAGCTTTCGCCCAATATCGACGCGCTGCACGAAGGCATGGAGGAGTTTCAGACTAGTGATGTCTTCGGGCAGATGCGCGAACTCATGGACTGGCGCTACTGGTATGAGAATACCGATAAGTTCGCTTCGGCCATGGCGCACCTGCCCCGCACTCTGGATGACGCGCTCAACCATGCTTCAGCACTGCCGCTCGACAACATGATGCAGCCGCCTTCCAGCCGGGAGCCTGTGCACACGAGATATTCTCCGGGCGACTTCATCATTTTACTGGTGCTGCTGATCCTGATTCTGCAACTGCCTGTCTCGCCAGGATGGTCAGGCAAGATTACGCCTCTGGTGCTCATGCTGGCAGGGGTTGTTGTGTTGTTGAAGAAACAGTGAAAGTCTTTTACCACAGCGTGGCGAGCCACAACCAAAACCTTTTACCGCAGAGGACGCAGAGGAAGCAAAATCGACCACGGAGACACTGAGGCACGGAGAAATACGGGGAAAGATAAACCTTACCGCTGATCCACGGCAAGCCGTGCCAAGTGACGCTGATGGAATTGGTCAGCGCTGATCAACAGGAATGATTGAGGAATTTATGAATGAGACGGGCACGATGACATTGGAGACAGCCGCAACCGATGTGCTGCAAGAGGCACAACAAGATCTGGCTTCCGGTATTGAACATGCCTTTTCCTCCAGCTTCCCGGAACACGACTGCCGGTTGGAAACCATCGGTCAGCCCCTTCCTGATTTTGTTCGTGGCACGTATTACCTGAACGGTCCGGCCCGCTTCGGCGCTGGCGAGTTTTCCTGGCGTCACTGGCTCGATGGCGATGGAATGGTTTCTGCCCTGCGTTTCGAAAAAGAAATGATCCGGGTGCGCAGCCGCTACGTTCGCAGCCGCAAGTTTCAGGAAGAACAGAACGCCGGACGTCCTTTGTTTCGCACCTTCGGCACTGCATTTCCCGGCAGCCAGCTCAATCGCGCCCACAACGGTCTCGAATCTCCGGTGAACGTGAGCGTCTATCCGTTTGAGGGGCGGCTGCTGGCCTTTGGTGAACAGGGTTTACCTTGGGAGCTTGATCCGGAAACGCTGGAGACTCGCGGACAATTCACCTTCGGCGGCCGCCTGAATGACGCCAGCCCGTTTTCAGCTCACCCCAAGTTCGATGCCGAGACTGGTGAGATGTTCAACTTCGGCATATTCTTTTCCGCGCAGACACCGCGCCTGTACTTCTATTGTCTACAAAATGGAGAGATGCGTTACCGTAAATCTGTGCCTCTTGAGTATCCGTGTTCAGTCCACGACTTCAGCATCAGCAGCAATTACGCCATCTTCTATTTAAGTCCATACCTCCTGGATATCAACGGCCTGCTGAAGGAAGGAAAGACGGTGATGGAGTCGCTCCGGTGGGAGCCCGAGCGAGGCAGCAGGTTACTCGTCCTGGATCGCAAAACCGGTGAACCGATTATTTCCCTGCCGGTAGGAAATCGCCACTGTCTGCACCTGATTAATTCATTCGAGCAAGGCGAGCGCCTTATCGTGGATGTGGTTGAGTATGATGAGCCACTTTATGGTTACTACCAACCCATCCCGGATCTGTTCAGCAATGTCTCGCAGGGTGGGCCTGTACGCTTGGTTATAGATCTGCAATCGCGAGAGATCATCGAGCGAATCGCCCTTGACTACCTCAAGGCTCCCGATTTTCCAGCTACTGACCCCCGCCGTGCCATGCATTCGTATGACGAACTCTGGATGCTGGGAATTTCCACAACCGGACGCCCCGGCAGAAAGTTTTTCGACCAGTTAGTCCATGCGCGCTGGGACCAGCACAGCGTTGGGGACATTTATCAATGCCCGCCGATGCGCTACCTGGGCGGCGAGCCTGTCTTCATTGGCGAGCCCGGCTCGGGAAACGGAGTCGTGATCTGCCAGGAATTCGATGCCGCTGCCCGAAAAAGCTCGTTCCTGGTATTCGAGGCAGCCAGGGTTGCCCCTGGCCCTGTAACCCGGATTCCGCTGGATGACCTCCTGTATCTTGGCTTCCACGCAGGCTTTAGGTTCGGATAGTGTCTTCCTGGAGTGCCAGCCTCGATTTTTACCCGCTTCGCAAATAAGAAATTGGCTGCTGTCTACCTCGATGGGTCTATGTGTATTCAGAACCGAGGTATGTAGCTGAAAGCACAGGGACAGCAGACTGCAAGCTCAGAAAGGAGCAGGTATGATCCGTGATCTTACCAAGTCCACAATTAGTTTTTCATGGGCGCTATCACTGCTGGGAATAAAGCAGGCAGCGAATCTCTTCCGGCCGGGGCAGCAGCGCAACGGTGATTCGCTGGGGCACGTCACGCAAGCGACCGTAGATCAACTGGACGATTCGATGAGGGGCATCTTTCGTACAGGTGACAACCTGCAGGCTCAGGCCGTTGACTTGGCATTTGCATCTTTGAACCCCATCAACTGGATTAATCCCGGGAACTGGATGCGTTCGGCTTTCGGCCAGCAGGGCGGGAACGGCCAGCGCAATGGAGGCGGCGGGGGCCAGCAGCAGTACGGGTCCATGTACGGAAACGGCGGACAAGGCGCAGGCTGGCAGTCTTATCAGAATGGACAGCAAGGCATGGGCCAGCAAGGGTATCAGAACGGGCAACAAGGCCAGCAATCCTATGGAGGCAGCACGCGCGGCGCGGGATCTTACTACCAGACAGGACAAGGCAGCGCCACCGATGCAGCTTTCGCGTTGCTGAACCCACTCAACTGGCTCAACCCGAACATGTGGTTTGGCGGTGGACGCTCCGGTGGAAACTGCGGCTGCGGTCAAGGTCAATGGCAAGGACAACGCGGATCAGGGACAGGACAAGGCGAGAGCCAAGGCATGTGGCAGGCTGGTGCGGGAATGGGGCAAGCAATGGGACAGGCCGGCGCCGCCATGGGACAAACAATGGGGCAGGCTGGTGCAGCTATGGGTCAGGCGATGGGGCAAGCCGCTTCCATGTTTACGCCCGGAATGCAGGGGAACGGCGGAAACAATGCGGGCGCACCCGCAGGCAACAGCAGTGCTGCGGCCGGTTGGGGATCAATGCCCGGTGGCAGTTGATGAAGGGGATCGCTTACAAGGACTTGCAGCAGGTAAACAGCAATCGTGCTGAGGCCGGTTTCGACTGAAAACTCTTGACTCTGAATATTTCACAAATGGCGTTTCCTGATGCGTCATCGGTCATGGTTTCTCGCACAAACTTCAAGATGAGTGTGCCAGACCGTGACATAGTTGAAGTACTCGATATTCTGACGAAAGAGGCGCAGAACCAGCTTGGCTTCAACGAGCAGGCAATCTTCTCCTTGGGCGATGGCCTTCAGCGCGTTGTGGTCGATGGTGTATTCAATCTGCTCAGGCCGCAAACCTGGGCTCCTGACAATGTCCTGCGGCTGAGTTTCCGCATTGCCCAGCAGCTTGCGCGCACTTCAGAGTTGTTTACTTCTCCCCAGGGCGCGAATCTGGCGTGGCAGGAGCTGCGCAACAAGGTTGAAGTTTTTGTGCTGGTGAGCAATCTCGAATCCATACTGGGTCTTTCCGGCAATCAGTTCCTGCCTTTGCCGGAACTGGTAGAGAAGGCTTACAGTCTGCCTGCATTTCAAGCTCTATGGGCAGTAGAGGGAATGGGCCAGTATTACACCAACCTGTATTGGCAACTGCACGGTCCACCCAGAGGTTTGCTGCGTGAAGAAAATGCGCATGTCCCCGACGCAAGCCTGCTGATGCTTCATGCAGGCATGGGTCTGTTTTTCGCGAATTACCTGCTCGGAGCAGGAACGCCCACACTGGTCACCGGATCTTCCCCCACGGAATTTCGCGCTGTGATCCAGGAATTTGTGAGGCTCGCCAGGGAGAATGCGCGGGAAGGTTATTTAGGTCCGGTCATCGAGTCTTTGGGACTGGTCACGCGCGATTTTTATCCGGACATGGTGGGCAGTGTAGATGGCGCGCTGCGGCAGGTGGCGCCGGAACTTCTCGGCTATTACTGGCACGGCGTGGGACGAGCGCTGTACTTCTCACGCCGCTATTTTCTGCCGGTATTGAGCACCGTGTGGACAGGTGTAGACAATGAAGCGGAAACGGCCCCGGAACGGGAGAGCGCTATGGCCGGGCTGACTTGGGCGGTTGTCCTGGTCAACATGCGCCAGCCGGAAATCATGGAAGGCGTGCTTCGCACCTATATAGAAGATTCGCCGCTGCAGAATGGTTTTGCCAATGGGGTCGCGTCTTCGCTCATCATGCGCCAGGACACAACTCCAGACGCGCCGTTTATCTCGTCATTCTGCCGCTACCAGCCCGTAACCCAGCGGCAGTCCGAATCATGGGAGCAGCTTGTCGCGCGTCCCTGCACCCAGGGATTGAATCGCTTTTACCCCGTGCTCAAGCAGCATCATGCGTTGGGAGAGGTATTCCGGTACCAGGATCTGGAAGAGCTGGCCTGCCGGCTTGAAACCGGGAATGGAGTAGCTGCACGGAATTAGTGGAATACGAATGGATGATCGCAGCGGGACCAATGGGATGAACGACGATCAGGGCTCCAGCAACATGGTGCGCGTGTTCGGCCAGTTGCTGATGCTGCCGATCGCCGCCCTGGTTTATGGCATGGACATGCTGATCAAGACCATGCAGGAGATGCAGAAGGTCACCAACCAGGGCATGCAGGTGGTTACCGGACCGGGTGTGCGTCCGGAGACCTCTGCTGAAGCGCAAACGAATTCTGCAAACACCTATGCAACCGCCAATGCAACACAGAACGAGGAGGAAAAACTCTTGAGCTACGACAACAACAATGGAAATGGATTGGACAAAAACCTGCGGGACGACATGTTGAAGCTGGTGCGTTACAAGATCCTGTTTGTAAAACGCGAGTACGAGCATGCCTTTCCCGAGCAGGAAGACCTGGTCTACGACAACATGGACGGCAATGCTTTTACCGCCTGGAAAGTAGCGGAGTTCATCCAGGAACTCGCGAAGGTAAAAGACGAAACCACAGCCGAAGGGCGGGCGGCTGTGGGTATCCGGCTGCCGCACAAGTGGAAACATTATCCCGGCGAGAAGTACACCTTCCAGGGCTACCTCACCGGGTTTCCGCCTGAAGACAAAAAGTACCTGCGGGTCTTCTACCAGGTGCTGGAGAGATACCCACGCGAGAAATTCCGCCACGACGAGCGGCAGATCGAGGTGCTGGAAGAGATTCGCGACAAGATAGGCGCAAAACCGGCATCTGCACGGGAGGATTGATTCC
Organism: Candidatus Angelobacter sp. Gp1-AA117; assembly: GCA_003223515.1. Classification (GTDB taxonomy): domain Bacteria; phylum Acidobacteriota; class Terriglobia; order Terriglobales; family Acidobacteriaceae; genus Angelobacter. Next base: position 12,259 of record QHVI01000050.1, on the reverse strand, counting down.
TTAGATCTCCGGGCCGGCTGATCGTGTTTTCTTCCGACGACAGGATTGGTGTCCGCCCGAATCACCTCTGCATTGAATACTGATGGTGGTAATTGCAGGTTGATCCAATCCGTGGACCTCGTGATTTTGCTCAGGAGGCCGATGGCCCAGGCATGGCGGTGGAAGAGCTTGTTAAGTCAATCAACCGGCTCTCCTGGGCCATCTCACTGCTTGCCATGCAGCAACTCGGGAATAGCATGTCACTTCTTACCCGCCAAAACGATTTTCTGCAACTTCGCCCGGCCCATGCCGCCGGCATATCTGGACTGACTGACGGCAATGCGATAGCTGCGCAACCCGGCATGCTCGGCCGCAGCATGTTCCGAACGGGACTTGAGCTGATGCATCAGGCGGCAGACATTTTGAAGTCTTTCAATTCGGGACCGGACAGCAGGATCGTATGGCAGGAATTCCAGAACAAACTGGAGGCCTTCTCCCTTTTTGAACAAGTAGATTCAGAGCTCAGGATTTCACAGCATACCGCTGAGCCGCTGGTGGAATTGGTTGAACGAGCGAGAAGCCATGACAGTTACCGCAGCGTGTGGCTGATGGAAGGGCTGGGACATTATTACTCTGACCTGCATCTGCGCCGTGGAGAACTCCCTTCCCTGGCCGAGTGCGAGTCGCTGCCGGCGGCCAGCCTTGTACCTTTGCACGCGGGCATGAGTCTCTCACTGGCGGAATGGCTCCTGCCTTCCATCGAACAAAATCCCTCCGCTGCATTGCAGGTTTTTATTGAGATTTGCAGGAACAGTTCGTGCCCCGGCTATTTTGGCGTAACCTGCGAAGCGCTGGGTCTGGCGACTCGCAATCTATATCCACATTTGCTCTTACAGATCGATCAGTCGCTTTCTGCGTTCAGTGAAGAACTTGTTGCTTATTTCTGGCATGGCGTGGGACGGGCCATCTATTTTTCACCCTCGAATTTCCTACCCTGGCTGATCGTACCCTGGCAGGGACTGCAATCATCTCTTTCCGGGCCTCCGCATTCGCCAGGCCGGGAAAATGCCGTGGCCGGGTTCTGCTGGGCACTCACGCTGGTCAATGTTCGTCACCCGGAAATCATTGAGGCATTTCTGCAGCATCATGCAAACGTACTTTCCGGAAACGATGCAGCGGTGAATGGCGTTGGCTCTGCCCTGGCGATCTGGCTTCAGGCAACTTCATCTTCCAGATCTCTTGACGCATTGCGGCAATACCAACCTTCTGCCTCTGCAGCCGCGATCTGGCGAACGCACGTGCAGCAGAATTGCGAAGAAGCCCTGAAACGTTCCGGCACGCACGACGCAATGGGCGAGTTGTTCCGTTATCGAGGCGCAGGAGATTGGGCGCAACGCGGGCATCACCAGGCAGGCGGCTACGCGCAGAATCCAACAGCCGAAACAACCGCCCAAGCGACCTGGGATGCAATCATCAGCCGGGCCGCACACGCTTTGCTTCGTCCCCAACCACCTGCACAGCGAACGGAAGACAATCCTTACCCCAGAGGCTCACAACGATGACCTCTGCCGGCCCCGATCCGGGCTTCAACGTCCAGCATGGAACCGAGCCCGCGTTCCATCCGCCGCAGCCCTGGGACACCCCGGAGATACAGCGCAATGCCGCATTACTGTCTGAAGTCCCGGAATATCTTTCCCGAGGCCAGGATCTGCTGCGCTGGTGGAGGGAGATGGAACGTACCGGAGGCCCGAGCGAGCAATTCCCGCTGGAGCGAAGCTTCAACCGCGCAACCCGTAGCTTCGGCTTTTATGGTGAAGCGCCGGTGAGCGGCACATTGATGCCGGTCATGGGAAATGTGCAGGAGATGTTCTATGACCAGACGCGCGCGCCCGCCAGCCTGAACCTTGAGTCAGCGCAATGGATGGCAGACCAGATGCGCGAATTCGTCCTGAAGTATTGGATGCGGATCAGCTCGTTTCGCGAACCGGAGGCGCACGTGGAACAGTCGCAGCCCACGCCACCGCCCGCATTGTCGCGGTTAAGCTGGTGCCCGGTGCCACGGCCCAGCCAGATCGGATTCGGCTTCAACCAGCTTTTCTATAAACCGGTGGGCGCAAACGAGGTGCGCGCTTTCCCCACCTATGACCAGATGGCCATTGTTGATCAGCGCCTGGTAGGCAAGCTTTACGAGTGGCTGCTTCTCAAGGTTCGCATCTTCGACTTCAACTTTCGCACCCGCCCCTTTGGACCAGACGGTCCGGAGATGGTATTTGCCCTCAACGAAGAGAGCAACCTGGTCGTACACCAGGACTTTATCAATGACAGGCAGAATCATTTGCCCGGCGTGCTGGGTGACTTCGGCATCGGCTATTCGTTTGTGAAAAATCCCACGCCGGGACTTTTTGGCTACGGCCCCGGCGAATTCGATGCCGCTCTGGAATTGATCAACTTCCGTGTCTATAAAACCGGTTATGTCAGCGTGCGGATGATCTTCATTTCCAACCGGCCCCGGCAGGTGACCAATGTGGTTGTGAATCCCGTGAGTTGGGGATTCCGCCTTGCTGACCTGTTTTCGTTTGGGATTGCCTCCCGCCTGTTTGCGCCTGCAAAAGACGCTCTGGAGCAACTTCCGCTGCAGTTCTCGGTTGATCCTGTACTTGGTTATGTGAATGCCGCTAATGCCTTGAGTGGAGATTACGCCGCGCGCATCCTTTGCATCTCGCTCGAGCAACTCGAAAAGAATTTCCTGGTGCAGCATTTCCGCCAGCACTATGAAACCGTTCTCGGCTCTCTCGCCACCTGGCGCAGGTTCCCTGACTGGCTCGATGAAAAATCCCTCCCGCCCTGGGTGATCTCCGGAGCGGGCTCATGAGCACGACCCCTGAAAAGACGGCGCTGGTTCTTTCCGGCGGCGGCGCTTATGGCGCGTTTGCTGTGGGGGCCATGAAAGTGCTGTTTGCCGGACGCAGTTCTGCCACCAGCTACCAGCCGCTGCTGGCCAACATCTTTACCGGAACCTCCGTGGGGGCCTTCAATGCTGCAATTATTACCGGAAGCCACGGAGGCAGCCTGCTCGCCAATGCCATGCTTCTTGAAAACATCTGGATGGAGCGCGTGGTCGAACAGCCGGGACAGTGCGGCAACGGTGTTTTTCGTTTTGTGGGCGATCCCTTCGATTATCTCGACTACAATTGCGTCCGCTCGCCTCAACGTATTGCCAGTGAGTTCGTGAACGATAGTCTCACTATCGGCAGGTACTTTCTCGGGCGAACCGCAAATTTCCTGGCCTCTGATCGTCCTGTAAGGCAACGGCTCTTCAACCTGATCAATATCGGATCGTTCGTCGATACCGGGCCGTTTCAGGACATGTTGCCGCGCGTGATCAACGAGCAGGATATTTTCAACAGTGAGCATCGCATCAACATCATTGCCACCAACTGGATCACAGGAGAGGCGGTGCATTTCTGCAACGCTGATTTCCGGCAGGGCCTGGGCATTCTGGCCGTCATGGCTTCTTCCGCCATTCCCGGCATTTTTCCGCCGGTGCAGATCGGGCGCGATATCTACGTGGATGGAGGCGTGGTTGAAAACACCCCATTGGCGCCGGCCATCGAAATGGGAGCCACTGAGCTGCATGTGATCTATCTCGATCCCAAGCCGCAATACATTCCCTTGCTCGGCGAGCCCAATACTGCCGACACTCTGATGCGCGTCTACCACCTGATGCTGGCAACCAAGTTGAACGAAGATATTGAAACTGCGCGCTGGATCAACTCCGGCCTTCAGGCGCTGGGAAGCATAGGAGAATCGGCCCAGGCGGCGCCGGTTCAACTGCGCGATGCAATCCGGGTTGCGGGCAGGATGCTGGAGCGTGAAATACCTTACAAGCCGCTCACCATCCACCGCTATTTCCCCTCCGCCGCAACCGGCGGCCAATTAGGCGGCCTTGATTTCACTGTCGGCGCGGTCTCGCAGATGATCGAGGAAGGAGAGCGTTCTGCGCTGCTTCATGACTGTGAAGAGAGTGGCTGCATTCTCGGCATTTCTGCCCAGCAGCAGGTCAACTATGCGTGAGCTGATCCAATCCATCCTGCGCTTCTCCTGGGCCATGCCACTGTTAAGCGCAAGGACGTTCATGAACTTGTTGCTGCCGGGACAATCACGGATGGAAGCCCCGGACCTTAGTCCGGGGAACAACTACGCCCAACAATTTCCGCCTTCCCCATCGTCTCCACCTTCTCCACCTTCTCCATCTTCTCCATCCACTCCCGTACCACGCCCGGACTATGGTCAACCGGCAAATGCGCCCATTCAAGTTTCGCGTCCAGCCACAAACGGCGGAAGCCTGAACACCTCATGTTTGATGGTTCTGGGTGAAGGCCTGGCCGCCGGGGTGGGCGACTTTACTCTTACCGCCGAAACACAGATGTGGAGCTTCCCTGCCCAGATGGCTCGGCAGATGGGAGCCGACCTTCCCACGCATTTCATCCAGGCGCCAGGACTCGGAGATTTTCCCGGATTCCAGCGACTCAGCGTGCGCATTCCTGCTCCACTGCAAACGACTGTGCTCTCCGAACTGCCGCCAAAACGAGTGGCGAATCTCTCTGTGCCGGGATTTCGCGTTCACGATGCGGCTTCTCTTTGCCCTCTGCAGCCACTCATCCACCGCACAGATGCCCGGCAGACTGCCGCTAACCTTATGTGGGGCATCCTCTCCATTGCTTACGGAGAGAGATCAGCGCCAACGCAGTTGGAATATGCGCTACAACAATCTCCAACTTTTGTAATCGTGGAGCTGGGTTATTACGAGGCGCTGGAAGCTGCCGTTCACGAAAACCCCGGATTTCTGCCCAATGCTGAGGAACTCATCTCCCAGTATTCTGAAATCATCCGCCGCCTCAAGGACGCCGGAGCAGAAGTGCTGGCTTTGAATATTCCCGATCCCTTTGACACTGCTCACTTCTCTTCCGTGGAAACTGCAGCCCGCATTGCCAAAGTCGAGCCTTCATTCCTTTACGAACGCTACGAGATCAAACCGGGCGATGTGGTCACGCTCAACGGCCTGAATGAAATTGGATTCCAGATTTTCAGCAGGTCGCTGGGGGCTCTGCATCCTGACGCACTCATCAGCGCCGGGGCCGCGAACGAGATCAGCAGCCGGATTGCAGAAATCAACGAGCGTCTTGCCCAGCTAGTGCAGGATAACGGAGCATTACTTTATGACATCGCCGGTCTCTTCCGCCGTGTCGGGCAGCAGGGATACCACGCCGGAAACAGAACACTCACCGGCGAATACATGGGAGGCTTCTACTCCTTAAATGGTTACTATCCCGGCCAGACCGGGCAGGCCATCATTGCCAATGAAATCCTGCAGCTTCTCAATGCACACTACGGCGCTACGTTTAACCTCATTGACCTGAATGCTGTGGTCGGCAGTGATCCCGCAGCCGCATGCCGGCAAGCCGAAGGCCCTAACTGGTCTTCAGCAGAATTGAGGCAACTGCCATTCGATCCCGATGCAGGCATGGATGAGGCGCTTTTCAATGCATCTACTGAAGACGATGATCAGCGCTTCAGCGTGGAAGACAACTGGGAACAGCTAGCGCCGTTAACGCCGCCACAACCATCCACGCTTCCTCTGCGGCTTCCTCCGGGGCTGGAACAGGTTTTGCCTCTGAATGCTTCTTCCAGCTATTTCGGCGATGGCATCAGCGCGCTCAACGTGCGCAACCCCCAGGAGCAAAGGTTTGGCAGCACTGCCGATTTCATTTTTGGCGGCCTGGCCATGGTCGATAGCCACCTCAGCGGCTTCCTCAAGACCAAATTCAGCGAGCCGGTGAATCACATCAGCCATTTTGAGCTTTCCTTCATGAGCGGTTTCACCGGTGAAGATTCCGTGCTCGTAGCGCCCCAATTTTTCAAAATGGCGTTTCAGAACAATCGTGTGGATGAAGCCCAGGGATTGGTCTCCTCCGGCGATCTCGACCTGGAGACCGGCGAGGTCTTCAATCTCACCGTCTACGCGCAATACGGCAGCGCTGCGTTGCAGATTCTGGTGGGAGTCAATCCCACGGCTCCGTGGGGCCCGGTCACATTCAGAAACCCGCCACCCTCGAATTGTCCACCACCAACACCGGAGCAACAGCAGATTTACGCTTCAGCGTGGGCTGAATTTCAACAGCGTCCGGACGGCCTGCTGGATTTCACTTTTTACGGCTCCATGTTTGTTCCGCTTGGACCGAGGGCGCTGTGGCCGCTCAACTTTGTGAGCGCCAGCGGCCAGCACGCCGTGATTCCGGCATCGGGGACGGTCATGCATCCGCACCTGCAACTCAGCACCAGGGACACTGCCGGTTCCAGCGATGCGGCCTTGCCGCCCATACCATTCAATACTATTCAGGAGTTCACACTCTTCACGCACAACAGCGCCTTCGGCGACGCATTTCACCTCAATGCTCCTCATTTAGGTGGGCCGGCCAAAGGCAGGTCGCATCTTCTAGGCAGGTTGCAGATACAGTTCGGGCCGCGCACGCAGAATTCAGTGCCTATGGCCGTGTGGAGCGTCCCTGCTGGCGGGATCATGGCTCCGCTGCCGCCCTCTCCCATCACCGATGTCTTTCCCTCCCGTCTCTCACCCGGCCCGCAGGGCTTCAATGAGTTTTTGCGCTTTCCCATGCGCAACTATGCCCTGGACGATCTTTCCATCATCGATGATCCCTTTGATATTTCCGTAGGAGCACTCGACCTGCGCAACGGGCGGATGCTCAACAGCATGTTGCACCGCGCCTTCATCAGCCAGGATTTGATTTTTGCTCTGCTGCGCGTGGAACCCTGCACGCCCCAGAGTTCATTCTTTTTCCGCGGGCCCGCCGTGCTGGTGAAAGGCCCGCGCAACCAGAAGGTATTCCGCTTTCAGGGGATCGTCCACATTCCTTATCCGGAGGGCTTGAAGTTCCCGAACCCGGATTTTGCCACCGGCTTCGCTGTTGGCCCGAATTCTTCGCTTGACCCGTTCCTGTGGTTTCATGCAATCCGCAATGGATCGTCTGAGGGAATTGTGAAGGAAGGCTCGGAAAACCAGGTACGCGCCTCCACCGGTGATGTCTTCTCTTACAGTTACCGCATTGCCGCCGATCCGATGGAGACGCCTCCTTTATTCGAATACCAAAACCATAGCCAGCAGGGCTGCTTCCGCCTGCACAGCCTAGCATGGGTAGATTTCAGCAACTCCGGAACATCGACTTACGACGATGACTACGACACGGTCAGCTTCAGTGGCTTCGGCCTATGGAGCAAAGACGGGACCCGCACGGTGCAGCAGGCGGCTGTACAGATTTGCACTTCCGCCGGTAAGCCCTATGTCGGCATTCAGATAGCCCAGGGAGATATTTCGAATGTGAATACCAAACCGGCCATCGAGCAGGAAGCATTGCCTTAAAGCACCCTGCCAGTTTGACCGGTTTTCGCAAAATTCCGGAAGCTATGCGTCTCATGATTGTCGCCCGGTAATGGCTCAAGCAGGAAGTGCTCGGGAACGAATATTGAGCATGGGTTTTCCGCGCAGCCGGGGCGGCTGCGTTCCATAAGGATTTTTATTGCGCACGCAGGTGTGAACATTTTATTGCGCACGCAGGTGTGAACAAAGGATACATGGCACAAGATCAGCAACCACCATCTATCGATCAAGTCCGGGCACAGGTGTCACAGATGCTGGATTCGTTGCCTGCGCAAGTCCCCATTGCCGCCACTGTGCTGTTCAAAGTGAACCCGCAAAAAGAAGGTATCTTCCTGCAGAACGCAAATGCCCTGACCGAGGCCACAAGACGCTTGCCCGGCTGCAACGTATTTGCGTTTCATAAGGCAGTAAAGGCTGGAGGTCCTTCTGAAGGAATCGAATACCTGATCTATGAAGACTGGCAGACGCGGGACCTGTTCCGCACACAATGGGACTCGCAGCATCTCCAGCGGTTTCAGCATTCGGTGGGCGATCTGATCGTCGCGCCTCCTGATCTGCGCTTTTATTATGGATGGCGTGAGTACCGCACCGATATTCCAGGCCAGGGCCAGGAGCGCGGGCGCTACACAGACCGGCAGAATTCCAGCTCAGGTTATGGCGGCCATGGCGGCGGCAACAGTTATGCGTCCATGCTCAGCTTCCCTTATGCCATGTCTCTATTCGGGCTGCAGCAGGTTGCCAACATCTTCAATCCAGATAAGGCCGCGCAGTCTTTTGAAAACCTGGCCCGCGCCACCGAAGGAGAGCTGAGCGTTCCTTTGCGAGCAGCCTTCCAGCTTGGAGATGCCGTGCAGAAGGCCGCCTATAACATGACCTTTGGAGCGTTTGGCAATCGCAATAACAGCTCCGAACCATTTCGGGGCTGGTCCAATATGGCTGCCGATATGATGCAGCGCACCACTGCGGCTGCGGCCCAGCCATTCACACCGGCCCCGCAGGATTTCAGCACACAACAGCAATCGTACGGCAGGAATGAGCCATCCACGGCGAGGCAAAATGCTCCATCTGCAGCAGCCCAGACACAGGCGCAACCTGCGTCGGGTTGGGGGCCAATGCCGTGGCCTGCTCCAACCATGCCAGATCCTCCACAGGCTGCTGCTCCTGCACAGGCGCCGCCGTCATCGTCACAGCCTGCGTCGGCTCCTGCTTCTGCTCCTTCTCCTTCCATGGCGGAGCCCAACATCTCGCCTGATTATCCTTATGCGCCTCATTATGTAGACGTGCTCGGCTCGCGCATGCATTACATCGAGCAGGGATCAGGCAGCACCATTCTGCTGCTGCACGGCAATCCATCCTGGTCTTATATATGGCGGAACATCATCCCTTATCTGAGCCCGCTGGGCCGCTGCATCGCGCCTGACCTGATTGGCTTCGGGCGCTCTGATAAGCCGCAGATTGAATACCTGTGGCGCGACCACGCCCGCTACGTCAAGGCCTTCATTGAAGCGCTGGACCTGCGCGATATCACTCTGGTGCTGCACGACCAGGGCTCGGGGCTGGGCTTCCATTACGCGATGCACCACCAGGAGAACATCAACGCCATCGCCTTCTTTGAAGCCATTGTGCGGCCTTATCCATGGGACAAATTCTCCACGCCGGAATTCAGGGAGATTTTCCGGAAATTCCGCACCGGCGGTGTGGGTGGCGAAGGCTGGCAGATGATCGTGGAGCAAAACATGTTCATCGAGCAACTCTTGCCGCAGGCAGCGGGAAGACAGCTCTCTGAAAAAGAGATGAATTATTATCGCGAGCCCTTCAGAACGCGCGAGAGCCGATTCCCGATATGGCAATTCCCCCGCCAGACGCCGATTGGCGGCGAACCCCGCGATGTATGGGAGGCAGTAAGCGAGTACAGCGAGCGGTTGCAGAGATCAGAAATTCCCAAGCTCATGCTGTATGCCACACCCGGTGCGCTGCTGACTCAGGAACATGTTACCTGGTGCCAGCAGAACATCAACAATCTGCAATCGGTCTTCATCGGCCCTGGACTGCACTTCCTGCAGGAAAGCAGCCCTCATCGAATTGGCCGCGAGATCGCAGCCTGGTATCGCAACCTTCCTCGATGAGCAATCCACCCATAATTGCAAGGAGAATTTGAGAATGGCAAATCAGGGAACCGTAGGGCCACCACCGGGTGCCGCAGCTTCTGCGTTATTTGCCCCTGGTCCCGGAGCCAGCAGCATTTCACCGGAAGAGATGCAAGCCCAGGTGGACCGCGCCGCCAACCTGAATATATTTTCCATCCCTCATGGCAGCGCTGCCCAGCCTGCTATTTACGGTGGAAGTTATAACGCGCCGGTTGGGATGCGCATTCATGAAAACCTGCACCGCTTTGTGATCAGGACGCAGCCGCCGGGCGCCCGCTCGCCCATCACAGCGGAAGATATAGTAGGCGAATCAGTGGGGACATTTACCCACAGGTGGATGTTGGCACCTGATGACTTCTCGGGCGCGCCGGGAAAGCAGCCTCCGCCAACGCCTCTTGATCTCTCACGCTCCCAGCGTTTTGTCATGCTCGATTCGGTCTGCGCCTTCGGAAACGGCGAAAACGGTTTTCGCGGATTCGGCACCGGACGCACTTTTCCAATGAATGCCGGCCGCCAGGGACAACTCCACGTGACTGCCATCGGCACAATCGTGGAAGGTTTCGGACAGTTCCAGGGACACGAGGAAGCAATTTACCTGTATTGCGGAACGCTCGACCTGAATCGAGGATTTACGGGCAATATAATCCTGCGCGTGATGGACCGCCAGGACACCTTCTCTACGGACAGCATCTTGCCTGACCCAGAAGAGCTGGCCAATCCCGAACCGGATATCACTTACGTCCTGTTGCGGGGTGAAGCTGTTCCCTCAGATAAAGTCACTCCCAGAATCGGTCCCGGTGGACAGCCCATGGGCTTGACGGTAGAGCAGGGTCTGCGTCTTTTTGATATTGATTTCAAAGTCCGCGGCGAGAGTGGGATACGAAGCACAGCGGAGCCAGGCCCACGCATCGGCAAGATCACGGCCACCATCAATTTCAATCCTGGCTGGCCGGGAGGAACCGCGCTGAATCCAATTCCCTTCACCAACTTCGATGAGTTCGTTTTCACGGATCACCAAGGCCGTCGCATTGGAGGCTTCACCGGCAACAGCAGCGAAGGACGTGTTTTTCTTACCCAGATTTCAGGACAACCGGCCATCCGTTTTGGCGGCACCGGCCAGATTCTAAACGGTGACGGCCCCTTTCAGGGTATTTCAGGGTTATTGACGGATAATTCAGTGGTTGTATTCGCTCCCCATGTGAGCGCCAGCATCTATGTGCTACGCATACCTGATCCCCATGGGAGATTCCGCGGGGCGTTTCACAAAAATCCGTTTTAACGGCAGGGCCGCAACCAAAGGCAAAACCTTTGCAACACAGAGGAACAGAGTAAGCAGAGGCAATAAGAATCAAAACCTTAACCACGGAGACACGGAGAACACTGAGACACAGAGAAAAACAATAAGAATTTTGTGGAGGTGATCCGGTATTTACCTTCCCGCCGAAGGCAAGTCTCATCCGCAAATACCGGAGGAAAAGGGAGTCACGGAGAAGCGGCAAATTCTTTTCGGGTCGCGAAGAATTTGAAAGATAGCAATGCAGAGGACGCAGAGAACGCGGAGTAAACTATACTTGATTACTCAACTGCGATTGAGGGAGATAAATTTCATGAATTGGACCCGGTTCATTCTGGCGGTTGTCGCCTCAGGAGTAGCTGCATCCTTTGCCGACTGGCTGTTCATGGGTGTGCTCTTCCACGACAAATATCTTCTCACGCCTGAGATGTGGCGTGGCAAACCCGGCCAGACTGAAGCCAAAACCATGATGTTCAGCACGCTTTTCGGCCTCCTGAGCTGCGCCGTATTCGCTTACCTGTGCATATTCGCCACAGACCTCGCTTTCAAAAACACTCTGAAGCTGGCCATCATCGTCTGGCTGCTTGGCCCTCTTCCCGTTATCTTCATCAACGTAATCTGGACAAGACTTCACCCGCAACTGGGTCTCTCACATTCACTTGGATGGCTGGCACGCTTCGTAGTGACCGCCGCGATTGTCGCCTGGCTCCTCTAGCAGACGGCGCGCTGCCATCGAAATTTTCATAAAAGGAAGTCATTCTTATGCCATCAAAGGCTCCGAAAAAAGGTTCGGGATCAGCCGCGGGTAACGGAACCAAAGAAGATCCGTGGAAGCTGAAGACTCCTCCCGGCACCTCTGAGTTTGAAGCTTATCTTGATAAATCGCTTGATCCGCCTGCCCTGGTGGTAAAGGTAGGCAAGACTGTGCTTCATTATCATGCCCGGGCGATTGAGGATTTGCACCAGATGCTGAAAAAACACGGCGACTGGATGCTTCTGGGCAGTGCCGACGAGCAGAAATCCGCCGCCGAGGGCACGGTGGAAGCCTGGGGACGCTCGAATAAGAATCCAGTGAAGGGCTGGTATGGCTTGAAAAAAGGCCTGCGCGGCCGTTTTGGGATGTATGTGCCGCCGGTGCTGGAAGCCATGGGTCTCGCCGAAGTCGAACATAACCCGCGAAATAACCGCATGCGGGCCCTCTATTGATCTCTGCATAAATAATGTTATAGGTCAACCCAAAAAAGAAGGAAGATCAGATTGCACGATGCAGCCGCGCAGCTTCGCGGGCGATGTACGGATGCTATTGATCGAGCGCATGACATCTTCCATCAACTCCACCACGTCATCCGGGCAGCTATTGGCCAGTTCGCGCTTGGACAGCGA